>NZ_JBFUHU010000319.1:0-4374 GCF_056402235.1 Cellulomonas sp. P4_B5_2 | reverse complement strand
GAACGGGCAGCGGGTCCGCCGCAGGGGGGACCTCCGCCTCGACGCGGGCGTGCCGTGCGGGGACGGCGAGCCGCAGCACGTCGTTGAGCGTGCCGGCCCAGCGGTCCGCGACCGCGCGCGCCAGGCGGGCGACCTGGGGCGTGAGCACGGGCTCGGCGGACACGACCTTGCGCACGGGCTGGAGTGCGCCGTCGTGCTCGGCCTCCTCGACCCGCTCCAGCACGTAGCCGTTGACGTCCTGGCCGCCGAACCGCACCTTGACGCGGGTGCCCGGCACCGCGGTGTCGGCGAGCGCCGCCGGCACCGCGTACTCGAACACGCGGTCGAGGTGGTGCGGGACCAGGTCGACGCACACCCGGGCGATCGGCAGGTGCTCGGCGAGCGGGGCACCGCCGACCGCAGGGCGCGCAGGCCGCTTCGGCTGCGGCAGGCCCTCGAGCATCAGCTGCTCACCGCCCGCGCTCACGCCCACGCGCCCATCAGAGCATCCGCTGCCCACGCAGGACCGGGAACGGCTGCGGCAGGCGTCAGCCCACCGCGGACTGGAGGTCCGCGACGCGGTCGGTGCGCTCCCAGGTGAACTCCGGCAGCTCGCGGCCGAAGTGCCCGTAGGCGGCGGTCTTGCGGTAGATCGGCCGCAGCAGGTCGAGGTCGCGCACGATCGCGGCCGGGCGCAGGTCGAAGACGTCGCGGATCGCGCTGGTGAGCCGCTCCAGGGGCACCGTCTCGGTGCCGAACGTCTCGACGTACAGGCCCACGGGGTTGGCCTTGCCGATGGCGTAGGCAACCTGGACCTCGCACCGGCGCGCGAGCCCGGCGGCGACGACGTTCTTGGCCACCCACCGCATCGCGTAGGCGGCGGACCGGTCCACCTTCGACGGGTCCTTGCCGGAGAACGCCCCGCCGCCGTGACGGGCGATCCCCCCGTAGGTGTCGACGATGATCTTGCGGCCGGTCAGCCCGGCGTCGCCCTGCGGACCGCCCACGACGAACGTGCCCGTCGGGTTCACCAGCAGGCGGAAGTCGGTGGTGTCGAGGTCGAGCTGCGCCAGCACGGGTGCGATGACGTGCTCGGTGATGCCGGGGCGCAGCGTGGTCTCGAGCTGCACGTCGGGGTCGTGCTGCGTGGACAGGACCACCGTGTCGAGCCGGACCGCGCGGTCACCGTCGTAGCCGATGGTGACCTGGGTCTTCCCGTCGGGGCGCAGCCCGGGCAGGATCCCCTCCTTGCGCACGAGAGTCAGGCGCTCGGCGAGCCGGTGCGCCAACCAGATCGGCAGGGGCAGCAGCGACGGGGTGTCGTCGCTGGCGTACCCGAACATCAGTCCCTGGTCGCCGGCGCCCTGGGCGTCCAGCGGGTCGAGGTCGGACGCGTCCTCGCGGACCTCGAGGGCCTTGTYGACGCCGGCGGCGATGTCGGGCGACTGCTGCCCGATCGACACGGAGATGCCGCACGAGTCGCCATCGAAGCCGATCGCCGACGAGGTGTACCCGATCCCCTTGACCACCTGGCGCACGATCTGCGGGATCTCGACGTACGCGCTGGTCGTGACCTCCCCGGCGACGTGCACGAGACCGGTGGTCACCATCGTCTCGACCGCCACGCGGGCCTGCGGGTCCTGCTCGAGCATCGCGTCGAGGATGGCGTCGGAGATCTGGTCACAGATCTTGTCCGGGTGCCCCTCGGTCACGGACTCGGACGTGAACAGGCGCATGTCGGGCTCGGTCATGGCGGACAGCGTAATAGGAGCGGTCCGCAGCCGGGGCGACATCTCAGGCGCGCGCGACGACCGCGTCCCAGACGGCGTCGGCCACCACGTCCTTGCTCCCCGCGGCGGTGCCCACGATCGCGCCGGACCCGTCGAGGATCGTGACGTCGTTCGCGTCCGTGCCGAACCCCCGGCCGCCGCCCACCGCGTTGACCACCAGGAGATCCGCGCCCTTGCGTCGGGCCTTCGCCTGTCCGTGCTCGAGCACGCTGCCGGAGTCGTCGCCGGTCTCCGCCGCGAAGCCCACCACGACCTGCCCGGCGCGCAGCCGGTCGTGGGCCAGCTCCGCGAGGATGTCGACCGTCTCGACGAGCTCGAGCACCGGGGCGCCGCCGCCCGGCTCCTTCTTGATCTTGCTCTCGGCGCTGGTGCGTGGGCGGAAGTCGGCCACCGCCGCGGCCATCACGACCACGTCCGCGTCCTTCGCCGCCGCGCGCACGGCGTCCCTCAGCTCGGCGCCGGTCTCGGCCCGGACCACGTCGACGCCCGTCGGGACCGGGACGTCGAGGTTCGCGGCCACCAGCGTCACCCGGGCACCCCGGGCGAGCGCGGTCCGTGCCAGTGCCACGCCCTGGCGGCCGGACGACCGGTTCCCCAGGAAGCGCACCGGGTCGAGCGGCTCACGCGTGCCGCCGGCGGAGACGACGACGTGCCGACCCGCGAGGTCCTGGGGCAGGTGGGAGACCAGGGCGAGCGCGGCGGCGGCGATCTCGTCGGGTTCGGGGAGTCGTCCGGGCCCGGTGTCGGTGCCCGTCAGGCGGCCCGCCGCGGGGTCGAGCACGTGCACGCCGCGGGAGCGCAGCGTCGCCACGTTCGCGACCGTGGCAGGGTGCTCCCACATCTCGGTGTGCATCGCCGGCGCCAGCAGCACCGGGCAGCGGGCGACCAGCAGAGTGGCGGTCAGAAGGTCGTCCGCCTGACCGGTCGCGGCGCGGGCCAGGAGGTCGGCCGTGGCGGGGGCGACGATCACCAGCTCGGCCTGCTTGCCGACGGCGACGTGCGCCACCTGGTCCACGTCCTCGAACACGTCCGTCGTCACCGGCTGCCCCGACAGGGCCTCCCACGTCGCGCGCCCGACGAACTCGAGCGCCGCACGCGTGGGCACCACGCGGACGGAGTGGCCGTCCTCGCGCAGCAGACGCAGGAGCAGGACGGCCTTGTAGGCGGCGATCCCGCCCGCGACGCCGAGGACGATGTGCATGGGGGCAGGTCAGCCCTCGGTGGCCTCGGAGGTGAGCAGGCCGGCGTCGATCTCGCGCATCGCGATCGAGAGCGGCTTCTCCTGCGGGCGCGTGTCCACCAGCGGGCCGACGTACTCGAGCAGACCCTCGTTGAGCTGCGAGTAGTAGGCGTTGATCTGACGCGCGCGCTTGGCCGAGTACAGGACGAGCGCGTACTTGGAGTCGGCGCGCTCGAGCAGACGGTCGATGGGCGGGTCGGTGATGCCGGTGGGGGCGGCGACGGTTCCGGACACGGTGATCTCCCGTACGTAAAGGGGTTGGACTGCCCTCATCCTACCTGGTCGCGATGCCCATCCCGCGGACCAGCTCGTCGGTCGCCCGGTGGACGTCGTCGTTGACGATCACCTGGTCGAACTCGGCCTCCGCGGCGAGCTCCACGCGCGCGGTCTCCAGGCGGCGCTCCCGCTCCTCCGCGTCCTCGGTCCCCCGGCCGACCAGCCGACGCTCGAGCTCCGCGAACGACGGGGGCGCCAGGAAGACGAAGTGCGCGCCGGGCATCGACTCGCGGACCTGCCGCGCACCCTGCAGGTCGATCTCCAGCAGTGCCGGCAACCCGGCGGCCAGACGCTCCTCGACGGGCCGTCGCGGCGTGCCGTATCGGTTGCGTCCGTGCACGACGGCCCACTCGAGCAGGTCGCCACGCTCGACCATGGCGTCGAACTCGTCGCCCGTCACGAACAGGTAGTGGACCCCGTCGACCTCGCCGGGCCGAGGGGGCCTCGTGGTCGCGGACACCGACAACCAGACCTCGGGATAGCGGGTCCGGACGTCGGCGGACACGGTGCCCTTGCCGACGGCGGTCGGTCCGGCGAGAACGGTCAACCGGGCTGGCGTCGTCGTCATGGGTGGCGCGGTGCTCCTCGAGATGCGCGGCGCGGCCCCCGACGTCACCCGAAGCGGTCGACGAGAGCCTTCACCTGGTGCGGCCCGAGACCACGCACGCGACGCGTCTCGGAGATTCCGATCTCGGAGATGATCGCACGCGCCTTGACCTTGCCCACGCCAGGCAGGGACTCGAGGAGCGCGAGGACCTTGAGCTTGCCGATCGTCTCGTCCGCCTGCCCCTGCGCGATCACCTCGGAGAGGGTCCCCTGCGAGTACTTGAGGCGATTCTTGACCTCAGCGCGGGCCTGCCGGGCGGCGGCGGCCTTCTGGAGCGCTGCCGCTCGTTGTTCGGGAGTCAGCGGAGGGAGTGCCACGCGCGTCACCTTCTCGTCAGTGGGCCGGCGACCCACGTGGAAGTGCGCGGGATCGTGAGAACGAAACTAGCGAGCGCCACCCTCATCGGCAATGCGGACGCGCGTTCAGCCGCCCGCGACACCATCGACCTGTTCGGCCATCTGGCCTTCCTGCTTCCCTTCAGC
>NZ_JBFUHU010000318.1:0-4376 GCF_056402235.1 Cellulomonas sp. P4_B5_2 | reverse complement strand
ATCCACAGGAGCACCATGAGGGCGCCGGCCGCGGTGACCGCGGCCGCCACCAGAGCGGCCGGCTGGAGTCCGGCGACGTAGCCGTCAGGGGAGAGGGTGCCGCCCGACGCGGTGAACACCGCGACCAGCGCGGCCACGCCCAGCGCCCCGCCGATCTCCCGGATCGTGGCGTTCACCGAGCTGGCGGTGCCGTGGTCGTCCGGCGCCATGTCGAAGAGGACGGCCGTGGCGCTCGGGGCGAAGGTGAGTCCCATGCCGATCCCCGCCAGGGCGAGCCCGGGCACCAGGTCGGCGTAGACGAGCCCGTCGGTGCTGACGATCAGACCCTGCCAGGCCAGTCCGGCGGCCTGGAGCGCGAGCCCCGCGGTGAGCAGCGGGCGGACTCCGATCCGGGGAGCCAGCATGCCGGCGATCGGCGCGAAGATCATGGGCGCAGCCGTCCAGGGCAGGGTCCGGATGCCGGCCTCCAGCGGCGTGAAGCCCATCCCGATCTGCAGGTACTGCGCGAGCAGGAAGACCAGCCCGAACACCCCGAACGAGAAGGCCAGCGCACTGCCGTTGGCCACCGCGAAGGACCGGACGCGGAACAGGTGCAGCGGGACGAGCGGGTGGTCGGTGCGCGACTCTCGCACAAGGAAACCACCGAGCAGGAGGACGCCGAGGACCAGGCCGCCGACCACCCGGGCGGAGCCCCAGCCGTCGTCGTTGCCGCGCACGATCGACCAGACCAGCGCGAGGATGCCGGACCCGGCCAGGACGAGGCCGGCCAGGTCGAGCGGCTGGCGTCGGCCGCGCGACTCGGGCAGCGCCCAGAGCACGAGCGGGATGGCCACCACCGCGACGGGGACGTTGATCCAGAAGATCGCCTCCCACGAGATGCCGTCCACGACCGCGCCGCCGATCACCGGGCCGAGCGCGACMCCGAGKCCGGACGTGGCTCCCCAGATCCCGATCGCCATGGCGCGGCGGGAGGCGGGCACGGCGSCGGCSAGCAGGGTGAGCGASAGCGGCATGATCGCGGCGGCGCCGGCCCCCTGCAGGGCGCGCGCGGCGATGAGCATCTCCGCGCTGGTGGACAGGGCGGACGCGATCGACGCGAGCGCGAAGACGGCGATCCCGGCCACGAACACCCGGCGGCGGCCCCAGCGGTCGCCGAGCGTGGAGGCCGCGATCATCAGGGTCGCGAAGCTGAGCGTGTAGGCGTTCACCATCCACTGCAGCTGCTCGAGCGAGGCCGAGAGCTCGGTGCGCAGGACAGGGAGCGCGGTCGTCATGACCAGGTTGTCGAGCGTGGCCATGAACATCGGGACGGAGGCCGCGATCAGGGCGATCGCGGTGCCCCGGCGGCGCCCGGAAGAGGGCGGCGCGACGGGTACCTGTGCGGGTGCCGGCATCGTGACGGTCACGGGAGCTCCTTGTTGGCATTGATTGATTACTAACAACGACGACCGTAGGCATCGGCTGATAACATGTCAACCATGTCTCTCGACCAGATCGCGGAGCTGGCGGCGAAGAAGCCTTCCCAGCGCATGTCCGGCGCCCAGCGGCGCGAGGAGATCCTCGTCGCGGCGCGCACGGTGTTCGCCGAGCGCGGCTACGCCGCGAGCACCGACGAGGTGGCACGCGCGGCGGGGGTGTCGCAGCCCTACGTCGTGCGGCTGTTCGGCACCAAGCGCGAGTTGTTCCTCGAGGCCTACAAGGTGGCCAGCGCGCAGATCGTCGAGGCCCTGACGGCCGTCCCCGCGGGGCCGGACGCGGCCATGCGGATGGGCGACGCCTACATCGGTCTGCTCGCGGACCGCGACCTGCTGCGGATGGTCATGCACGGCTTCATCGCCGGTGCGGACGAGGAGGTCGGGCGCGTGGCGCGGCACACCCTCGGTGAGGCGTTCCGGCTGTTCCAGGAGCGCTCGGGTGAGGACGAGCAGGCTGCCCGCCTGTTCGTCGCGCAGGGCATGCTCATCAACGTGCTGCTCGCCGTCGACGCGCCCGCGCACGCCGGCGAGGACGCCGGGCTGGACGCCCTGGTGCAGTGCGTCCAGGACGACATCGCCGACCGGCGCACCGCGTGACGCGGGGCGCGGCCGACCGACAGCCACGCGAGAGACGGCCCACCGCGGCGGACGGCGTCGTCGTCGTGGACAAGCCCGCCGACTGGACCAGCCACGACGTCGTCGCCCGCATGCGCCGGCTGGCGAGCACCCGCAAGGTCGGCCATGCCGGGACCCTGGACCCCATGGCGACGGGGGTGCTGGTCATCGGCATCGGCCGCGCGACCCGGCTGCTCACGTACATCGTGGGCGCGGACAAGGAGTACACGGCGACAGTCCGGCTCGGGGTGTCGACCACGACGGACGACGTCGAGGGGGAGACGCTCACGGTCGTCGACGCCTCCCACGTCACCGCGGCGGACGTCGAGGCGGCCGTCGCCGGCCTGACGGGAGCGATCCAGCAGGTGCCCAGCGCGGTGTCCGCGATCAAGGTCGACGGTCAGCGGGCCTACGCCCGGGTCCGGGCGGGCGAGGACGTCGAGCTCGCCGCGCGCCCGGTGACCGTGAGCCGGTTCGACGTGCACGAGGTGCGGCCGGGACGCACCGACGACGGCTCCCCGGTGCTGGACGTCGACGTCACGGTGGTGGTGTCGTCCGGCACCTACGTCCGCGCGCTCGCCCGCGACCTCGGCACCACGCTCGGGGTAGGGGGACACCTCACGGCGCTGCGCCGGACCCGCGTCGGCGGCTACGGCCTCGACGTCGCCCGGTCGCTGGACGACCTCGGGGCCCTGCCGATGGACGCACCCATCGACGTCGTGTCCCTCGCGGACTCCGCGCGGGCCACGTTCCCGGTCCGCGAGCTGACGGCCGACGAGGCCAGGGCTCTGTCGTACGGCCAGTCGATCGACGTCGCCGGGCCCCAGCCCGCGGCGACGGTGGCGGGCATCGCACCGGACGGAGAGCTGGTCGCACTGCTCGAGGAGCGCGGCGGCAAGGTGCGTCCGGCGCTGGTGTTCGCGCCCGCCTGACCGCCCGGTGGCGGGCGTGGGGTGGCGGGGATGGCAGGCTTGTCCGTCGGGCCCCGATCTCGGGACGGGGACGGACGACGAGGAGCAGGTGTGCAGGTCTGGAGGGAGCTGTCCGAGGTGCCCGCGGACTTCGGTCCGTCGGTGGTCACGATCGGCAACTTCGACGGTGTCCACCGGGGGCACGTGAGCGTGCTGCGCCGGATGTGCGCCGACGCGCGCGCCGCGGGCGCCCAGGCGGTCGCGGTGACGTTCAGCCCGCACCCGCAGCAGGTGCACCGGCCCGATACCGCTCCGCCGCTGCTCACCGGTGACGCGGACCGCCTCGAGCTGCTGGAGCAGACCGGGCTCGACGCCGTCCTGCTGCTCGAGTACACGCTCGAGTTCGCCCGGCAGACGCCCGAGGAGTTCGTGCGGCGCTATCTGGTGGACATCCTGCACGCGCAGACGGTGGTGGTCGGGCGGGACGTGCGGTTCGGCCGCGACAACTCCGGCGACCTGTCCACGATGGTCGGTCTCGGGCGCCAGCACGGGTTCGACGTCGAGGTGATCGAGGACGTGACGCCCGCCCAGTCGGCGGACCCGGGGAGCGCCGAGGACCGCGCGGCGGACCCGCTGCGGCGTCGCTGGTCGTCGACCTGGGTGCGCGAGCTGCTCGACGCAGGAGACGTGGTCCAGGCCGCCCGCGTGCTGGGGCGGCCGCACCGCGTGCGCGGCGTCGTCGTGCACGGCGACGCCCGCGGCCGCGACCTCGGCTTCCCGACGGCGAACCTCAGCCAGGACGCCGAGGGCATGGTGCCCGCCGACGGCGTCTACGCGGGCTGGCTGCGCCGCGTGCTCCGCGCCGACGGCGCCGTCGTGGACGCCGCGGACCCGGACCGCGTGCTCCCGGCGGCCGTGTCCATCGGCACCAACCCCACGTTCGACGGCGTGCAGCGTCGCGTCGAGGCATACGTGCTGGACCGCACCGACCTCGAGCTCTACGACGAGGTGGTGGTGCTCGAGCTGGTCGAGCGGCTCCGGCCGACGCTGCGCTTCGAGTCGATCGACGAGCTGCTCGTGCAGATGGGGGACGACGTCACGCAGGTGCGGCGGATCCTCGACGGGGCCGGCGTCACGCCGCCCGATGCAGGGAGCGCGCCCGCAGCCTGATAGTCTGTGTGCGCCGTACGAACGGCCGCGGAACGAGAGAGCCCGGGTGGACATGCCCCGGCGCACCGCGCAACGAGACAACCTGGAGAACCGTGCCGCTCGAAAGTGCCGTCAAGCAGTCCATCATGACCGAACACGCCACCCACGAGGGTGACACCGGATCCCCCGAGGTCCAGATCGCGATGCTCACGCAGCGCATCAAGGA
>NZ_JBFUHU010000317.1:0-6589 GCF_056402235.1 Cellulomonas sp. P4_B5_2 | reverse complement strand
CGGGGGTGGTCGGGGGCCGTCGGTCGCGCTGGTCAGGCCTTGACGAGCGAGCGCAGGACGTACTGCAGGATGCCGCCGTTGCGGTAGTAGTCCGCCTCGCCGGGGGTGTCGATCCGCAGCACCGCGTCGAACGCGACGACCGTGCCGTCGGTCTTCGTCGCGGTCACGGCCAGGGTGCGCGGCGTGGTGCCCTCGTTCAGCGCCGTGACGCCCGTGATGTCGAACGTCTCGGTGCCGTCCAGGCCAAGCGAGTCGGCCGACTCCCCCTCCGGGAACTGCAGCGGCAGCACGCCCATCCCGATGAGGTTGGAGCGGTGGATCCGCTCGAAGCTCTCGGTGATGACCGCCTTGACGCCCAGCAGGCTGGTGCCCTTGGCGGCCCAGTCGCGCGACGAGCCGGAGCCGTACTCCTTGCCACCGAGCACCACGAGCGGGATGCCGGCCGCCTGGTAGGCCTGCGCGGCGTCGTAGATCGACGACTGCTCACCGGTCAGCAGGTTCTGCGTGAACCCACCCTCGACCCCGGGGACCAGCTGGTTGCGCAGCCGGATGTTGGCGAACGTGCCGCGGATCATGACCTCGTGGTTGCCGCGGCGCGAGCCGTAGGAGTTGAAGTCGCGACGGCCCACGCCGTGCTCGGCCAGGTACAGGCCGGCCGGGCTGTCGGCCTTGATCGAGCCGGCCGGGCTGATGTGGTCGGTGGTCACCGAGTCGCCCAGCTTGGCCAGGACGCGGGCGCCGTGGAAGTCGACGACCGGCGCCGGAGCAGCCTGCATCCCGTCGAAGTACGGGGGCTTGCGGACGTAGGTGGACTCCTGGTCCCACTCGAACGTGTCGCCCTCGGGCGTGGGCAGCGAGCGCCACCGCTCGTCGCCCGAGAAGACGTCGGCGTAGTCCTTGGTGAACATCGCGCGGTCGATCGAGGCGTCGATCGTGGACTGCACCTCGTCGGGCGTCGGCCAGATGTCCGCCAGGAAGATCGGCTGACCGGCCTCGTCGCGGCCCAGCGGGTCGGACGCGAAGTCGAAGTCCATGGTCCCGGCCAGCGCGTACGCGATGACCAACGGCGGCGACGCCAGGTAGTTCATCTTGATGTCGGGGTWGATGCGCCCCTCGAAGTTCCGGTTGCCCGACAGGACCGCGGCCACGGCGAGGTCGTGCTCCTGCACGGTCTCCGAGACCTTCTCGTCGAGGGGGCCGGAGTTGCCGATGCAGGTGGCGCAGCCGTAGCCGACCAGGTGGAAGCCCAGCTTCTCGAGGTACGGCCACAGGCCGGCCTTCTCGTAGTAGTTGGTCACCACCTGCGAGCCGGGCGCCATGGACGTCTTGACCCAGGGCTTGGCGACGAGGCCCTTCTCGACCGCCTTCTTGGCGACGAGGGCCGCGGCGATCATCACCGACGGGTTCGACGTGTTGGTGCAGCTGGTGATCGACGCGATCGCGACCGCGCCGTGGAACAGGTCGAACGACCGACCCTGCGTGTCGGTGGTCGGGTACACCCGCATGGCCGACGACGTGATCGCGGGCGAGTCGGACGCCGGGAACGACTCGCGCTCGGCCTCGTCGACCCCGTTGGTGACCTCGGGCGCGTAGGTCGGCAGGTCGCGCTGGAACTGCTCCTTGGCCCGCGACAGCTCGATGCGGTCCTGCGGTCGCTTCGGGCCGGCGATCGACGGCACCACGGTGGACAGGTCGAGCTCGAGGTACTCGGAGAACAGCGGCTGGACGTAGCCCTCCGACGTGGGGTCGAGCCACATCCCCTGCTCCTTGGCGTACGCCTCGACGAGTGCGAGCTGCTCCTCGGAGCGCCCGGTCAGGCGCAGGTACTCGATCGTCACGGAGTCGATCGGGAAGATCGCGGCGGTCGAGCCGAACTCCGGGCTCATGTTGCCGATGGTCGCGCGGTTGGCCAGCGGCACGGCCGCGACACCCTCGCCGTAGAACTCGACGAACTTGCCGACGACGCCGTGCTGACGCAGCTTCTGCGTGATCGTAAGCACGATGTCGGTGGCGGTGACGCCCAGCGGGATCGTGCCCGTGAGCTTGAAGCCGACGACGCGCGGGATGAGCATCGACACCGGCTGGCCGAGCATGGCCGCCTCGGCCTCGATGCCGCCGACGCCCCAGCCGAGCACGCCCAGGCCGTTGACCATCGTGGTGTGGGAGTCGGTGCCGACGCAGGTGTCGGGGTAGGCCTTGCCGTCACGCACCATCACGACGCGCGCCAGGTACTCGATGTTCACCTGGTGCACGATGCCGGTGCCCGGCGGGACGACCTTGAAGTCGTCGAACGCGGTCTGGCCCCAGCGCAGGAACTGGTAGCGCTCGCGGTTGCGCTCGTACTCGAGCTCCACGTTGCGCTCGAACGCGTCGGCGCGGCCGGCCACGTCGATCTGCACGGAGTGGTCGATGACCAGCTCGGCCGGAGCCAGCGGGTTGATCCGGCTGGCGTCGCCACCGAGCTCGACGACGGCCTCGCGCATGGTGGCCAGGTCGACGACGCAGGGCACGCCGGTGAAGTCCTGCATGATCACGCGGGCGGGCGTGAACTGGATCTCGGTGTCGGGCTGGGCGTCCGGGTCCCACTCGGCGAGCGCCCGCACGTGGTCGGCGGTGATGTTGGCGCCGTCCTCGGTGCGCAGGAGGTTCTMCGCGAGCACCTTCAGGCTGAACGGCAGGCGCTCCACCCCCGGCACGGCCGAGAGCCGGTAGACCTCGTACGAGGCGTCACCGACCTCGAGTGTTCCCTTCGAACCGAAGCTGTCGACGCTGCTCACGGGGGCTCCTTCGCTGGCGAGTCTGCCGGTGTTCCTGCCGGGGATGAAAGTCACCCGGACCGCTGGGCGGTGYGACCTCCCAGCCTAGGTGGCCGCCGGGGTCGCGATTTATCTCGACATCAAGATACATGCTTGCGGGCCTCCGCGCACACGCGTCCACGTCGGCGTGGCGCGTGCGCGCGAAGGCCCGTCAGCGCCTCGGTCAGCTCTTCGCGGCCCGCTCCGCGTCCACCGCGTCCTGCGCCTTACGCTCCGCCTCGATCGCCCGCTCGTGCGAGCGCGGGTCGTACTCGGGAGTGCCCTGCTTGTGCAGCTCCTGGGTGACCAGTCGCTTCGCCTCCGCCAGCCGGCTGACCGCGTCCTTCTCGCTCACCGTGCTCCCCTCCGCCGGGCCGCTCCGGTCCGGCTCTCGCGTTCCACGCTAGTCCGGAGCCCCGCGGCGTGCACCCACTCAGCGCGTGAGGACGGCGACGGCCTCGAGGTGGTGCGTCATGGGGAACAGGTCGTACGCCTGCAGGTCAGCCAGCGCGTACCCGGCGTCGGCGAACAGGGCGATGTCCCTGGCCAGCGCGGCCGGGTCGCACGCGACGTAGACCACGCGCTCCGGGCGCAGCTCGGTGATCCCGGCGACGACCTTGCGGCCGGCCCCCGTCCGGGGCGGGTCCAGCACGACCGCGTCCGCGTGCACGACGTCGGAGTCCGAGTCCACCCGGCCGGTGAGCACCTGGGCGACGTCACCGGCGTGCAGCTCGACGTTCGAGCGGGCGTGCAGGTTGCGTCGCGCGTCCTTGACCGCACGGGCGTCGCCCTCGATCGAGATGACCTCGCCCGTCTCGCCGACCGCGTCCGACAGGGGTGCCGTGAACAGCCCGGACCCGGAGTAGAGGTCCAGGACCGCGGCGCCGTCGACGTCGCCGAGACCGGCGAGCACCGCGCTGACCAGCAGGTCGGGCGCCTCGCGGTGGACCTGCCAGAAGCCTGCACCCGCCACGCGGAACTCGTACCCGACCTCGCCGTGCTGGACGTGCTCCTTGACGGCCGTGCGTGCGTTCGGGCGTCCGTCCATGCGTCCGCGGCCGAGGTCGAAGGGCGCACCGTCGACCAGGACGAGGGGCGCGTCGCCGCTGGACGGGGCGACCGCCTCCACCCGCGCGCCACCGGTCCAGCGCCGGCCGAACAGGTCGAGGGCCGCGATCGCCTCGTTGGCCAGGGGCATCGAGTCGAGCAGGTGCACGTCGTGGGAGCGGAAGCCGTGCATGCCCGCCCGGCCCTCGGCATCCGTCACCAGCTCGATCCGGGTACGCCAGCCGAGGCCCCCGCGCTCCTCGTCGCCCGGCGCAGCCTGCACGGGGACGTCGAGGTCGAGCTTCGCCAGCCGGTGCAGCTGCTCGGCGAGGACCGCGGTCTTCCAGGCCCGCTGGGCCGGCAGGGACACGTGCGCGAGCTCTCCTCCGCCCACCCCACCCGGACCGGCGAAGATCACGCGCCCGTCGTGCCGGGCGACACAGTGACCACCGTGCGCCACCGGGCCGATCTCGAGCTCGACGAGCCCGTCGATGCGGTCGGTTGCAGAGTCAGTAGCCACGCGGAACGGTACCCCGGACCGGCTCCTCGAGCCCCGTCTGCCCCTCGGTGGACGCCAGCTGCCACGGCACCGAGGCCACGACGACGCCCGGGGTGAACAGCAGCCGCCCCTTCAGGCGCAGSGCGCTCTGGTTGTGCAGCAGGTGCTCCCACCAGTGCCCGACGACGTACTCGGGGATGTAGACGACGACGAGGTCGCGCGGGCTGTCGCGCCGGATGGCGCGGACGTAGGTCAGCACCGGGCGGGTGATCTCCCGGAACGGGGAGTCGAGAACGCGGAGCGGAACCGGGATGCTCAGGGCCTCCCACTCGGCACGCAGGACCTCGACGTCCTCCGGGTCGACGCCGACGGTCAGCGCCTCCAGGACCTGCGGGCGCGAGGCGCGCGCGTAGGCCAGCGCGCGCATCGTCGGACGGTGCAGGTGCGAGACCAGCACGATCGCATGCACCCGGCTGGGCAGCGCGCGAGCCGCCTCGGCGTCGGTGCCCAGCGCCAGCTCCTTGCGCACCAGCGCGTAGTGCCGGTGGATGGACTGCATGAGCACGTAGACGACCGCCATCGCCAGGATCGCGATCCACGCTCCGTGCGTGAACTTGGTGATCAGCACGACGACGAGCACCGTCGCGGTCATCGCCAGACCGACCGAGTTGATGATCCGCGAGCGCTTCATCCGAGCGCGCACGTTCGGATCGGGCTCCGTGCGCAGGTGCCGCGTCCAGTGTCGGACCATACCCAGCTGGCTCACCGTGAACGACACGAAGACGCCCACGATGTACAGCTGGATCAGGCGAGTGACCTGCGCGTCGAACGCCCAGATCAGCACGATCGCCGCAAGTGCCAGGGTGACGATCCCGTTGGAGAACGCCAGCCGGTCGCCGCGGGTGTGCAGCTGGCGGGGCAGGTAGCCGTCACGCGCCAGGATCGAGCCCAGCACCGGGAACCCGTTGAACGCGGTGTTCGCCGCGAAGAACAGGATCAGCCCGGTGACCACCGCGATGAGGACCGCCACGACCGGCACGCTCTGGAACACCGCGGCCGACAGCTGGCTGATCACGGGGTGCTGGTCGTAGCCCTCGCCCACGGGCACGCCATCGCGCAGCAGCTGGGTCTGGGGTCGTCGGCGAAGATCACGCCTGTGGCACGGGAGAGCAGCAGGATCGACATGATCATGACGATCGAGAGGCTGCCCAGCAGCGCCAGGGTGGTCGCGGCGTTCTTGGACTTCGGCTTCTTGAACGCGGGGACGCCGTTGCTGATGGCCTCCACGCCCGTGAGGGCGGCGCAGCCGGAGGAGAAGGCGCGCAGGATGAGGAAGAAGCCCGCGAGGCCGGTGAGCCCCTGGTCGAACGCCGCGTCGGGCGCGAGCTCGAACCCGGAGCTCTCCGCCATCGCCAGGTTGCCGGTGAGCAGCTGGACCGATCCCACGACCGCCAGAGCGCCGATCGCGAGCATGAACATGTAGACCGGGATGGCGAACAGGCTCCCGGACTCCTTGACGCCGCGCAGGTTGGCCACCGTCAGCAGCACGACGAGCCCGACCGCGAACGCCGCCTCGTGCCCCCGCAGCGCGGGGAGGGCGGTCGCGGCGTACTGCGCGGCCGACGAGATGGACACCGCGACGGTCAGCACGTAGTCGACCAGCAGCGCACTGGCGACGGTGACGCCGGCGTTCTTGCCCAGGTTCGTCGTCGCGACCTCGTAGTCACCTCCCCCAGAGGGGTAGGCGTGCACGTTCTGCCTGTAGGAGGCGACGACGACGATCATCACCGCGACGACCGCCAGACCGACCCAGGGCGAGACGACCAGCGCCGCCATCCCCGCGAGCGAGAGCGTCAGCAGGATCTCGTCGGGCGCGTAGGCCACCGACGAGAGCGCGTCCGACGCGAAGACCGGCAGCGCGATGCGCTTAGGCAGGAGCGTGTGGCCGAGCCTGTCGCTGCGGACGGGACGTCCGAGCAACAGGCGTTTGGCGGCATCCGAGAGGTCCGACACGATCCGCAATGCTAGGCCCGCGCGCGGCCGTCCACACCACCCGTCCCGGCGCGCCGGGAGAGGCGGACGGTATAGCGTGCCCCACTGTGCACTTCGTGATCATGGGATGCGGCCGGGTGGGAGCGACTCTCGCCAAGAGCCTCGAGGACAACGGCCACTCGGTGTCCGTCATCGACCAGAACCCTGAGGCCTTCCGGCGACTCGACCCGGAGTTCGGCGGCAACAAGGTCACGGG
>NZ_JBFUHU010000316.1:0-5583 GCF_056402235.1 Cellulomonas sp. P4_B5_2 | reverse complement strand
CGCCGGCGCCGGTCCAGCCCCCGTCGGGATCGGTGTCCGGAGCCCTGTTCGCCAACCCGACCTCGATCAACCCGATGTACGTGACCTCGGAGTACGGCATGCGGCTGCACCCGATCCTGGGCTACGTGCGCCTGCACGCCGGCATCGACCTGCGCACCGGGTGCAACACGCCCCTGTACGCGCCGCGCGACGCGACAGTGCTCTGGTCGCAGTGGCGCAACGGCTTCGGCAACCAGGTCATGCTCGACTACGGGACGGTCGGGGGGAACTCGGTGATGAGCAGCTCCAACCACCTGACCCGCTCGGTCGTCAGGGCAGGTCAGGGCGTCGCCAAGGGGCAGCTGATCGGCTACTCCGGGAACACGGGCCTCTCCGGTGCATGCCACCTGCACTTCGAGGTCTACGTGAACGGGTCGACCGTCAACCCGCGACCTCTGCTGGCCCGCTGAGCGACGGTCCCCGCTCCTCAGGCCCGTGAGGCGCGCGCGCCCGGCAGGTCGGGCGCGTACCTGCGGTGTCCCGGGCGCAGCACCACGGCGTCCCGGCTGACGGCCTGGACGTCCTCCCAGTGCACCAGGAACGTGCCACGGTGCCGCCAGGCGAACCACCGGGCGAGCACCGCGGGGGCGTTGACGCCGGTGCGCTCGTAGCCGAGGAACGACGTGCCCGTGCGTGGACTGACCAGCAGACCGTGCAGGCGCAGCGCCGCGAGGAGTCCGTCGACAGGGCCGTCCATGACGAGGCGGACGTCGACGACGTACCCGAGCGCGCGGCCGTCGGCGTCGCGGACCGGGGAGTCGAGCAGGTCACCCAGGATCATGGCTGCCCCCAGGGATGCGGCGGATGACGTGGTCGCGGACCCATCGCTCCTGCCAGGTGACGTCCAGCTCGTCGCCGTGCACCCCCAGCCGGACGGTGGTGCCCACGTCGGCGACGTGTGCCCAGCGGATCCGGTGCCAGCGGGATGGCGGTGGTCTCCCACCGAAGATGCGCGTGGCCAGCACGGCCCCGCTCAACAGCGACGTCACGACGACGGTCTGCCTCCCGTCGGGGAGGTCGGCGCCGTCGACTCCGTGCAGCTCGAGGTCGTCGACCGTGCACACCGGGACGCCGTCGACGTCGAGGACCTGCCGGTCGAGCAGGTGCAGGCGCGCGTCGAGCGCGAGTCCCCGGAGGTGCTCGTCGGGGGGAAGGCTGGTCAGCGGCAGGGCGATGGCGGAGAAGACGACCGAGAACTCGGTGACCTTGATGGGGTCGACGCTGGTCATCAGCACGCCGGCAGCCACCAGGATGCAGACGATCATCGTCAGGTGGAACCGCGCGGCCCGGGCCGGCCGCCGGAACTTGCCCCACGACCAGCCCATGAACTGCGCCAAGGTGTACCCGCTGGACAGCGACGTCTCCAGGGCGGCGCCGAACGTCGCGGCGACGATCCCGACGATGACGACGGCGAGGGCCAGCTTTCCGCCGGCGAGCGCGACCGGCAGCACGATCTGCGAGAGCGACGAGACCTCGATCCCGGCGGGTAGGAACACGATGGCGGCGCACGCGGCGATGGCGATCGACAGCACCCCGCCGAACGGGAAGCCCACCAGCACGTTGAGCCGCGACTGCGCCAGGTCCTTGACGGTCCACCGTTCCTCGACCGCGCCGGAGGAGAAGAAGAACACCTCGTACGGCGTCATGGCGGCGCCGAACAGGGCGATCGCGTAGTACCAGTACACGGCGGGGCCCTCGGTACCAGGGACGCTCGGGTGGAACGCCTGCTCGGCGAGCTCGCTCCAGTCGGGGCCGAGCTGGAAGACCGCGACCGCGAACACGACGAGCGTGAGCCCGACGATCCCGGTGACGTTCTCCATGATCGAGAACTTGGTGCGCCACACCACCAGCCACAGCGCCAGGGCTGCCACGGGGATCCACAACCGCGGCTCCACGCTGCTGGCCAGCTGCAGGGCCAGCGCGATGCCGCCGACCTCGGCCGTCAGCGTGAGCAGGTTGATGAGAAAGCTCGCCGCCAGGTTGGCGCCGGCCGCCCGCGGTCCCAGGCGTTCGCGGATGATCTCGAAGGTCGCCCGCCCGCTGACGGCGGCCACCCGCCCGGACATGCTGGCGAACAGGCAGATCCCCACGACGCCGACGCCGACGACCCAGGCGAGCGAGAGCCCGAAGCGGGACCCGACGACCGCGTTGGTGACCATGTCCCCGATGTCCAGGAACCCACCGATGGCGGTGAGGATGCCCAGCGCGAGCCCGAGGATCTTCTTCACGATCCGCCCGCCGTCTCCAGCGTGGCGGCGATCTCGTCCAGCCGGTCCGCGCTGGCCCCGAGTGCGGCGGTCGCGTCCGACAGCGCGCCGGTCCCGTTCGCCCAGGCGCGTGCCTGCGCCACGGCCGTCTGCGCCGACTGCACGGCGTCGAGAGTGTCGATCTGCCAGGCGGAGCCTGTGCCGTTGCTGGGGACGAAGGTGGCGACGGCGTCGGATGCCTCGGCGAGAACGTGGATCGAGTCGATCAGCGCGGTGTCGGCAACGGGGGCCGACGTGCGGTCGTCGCCGAGCAGCCGCACCGACAGCTGCGCGGTTCCGACCGCGGAGGCAGCCTGGGCCACGGGCTCCGCGAGCGCGCGGGCCTCGTCAGCCTCGGTCGCCGCCGAACCCGTCGCGCAGCCCGCCGCGACGGCGACTGCGACGAGCGCGGCAAAACCGCGGATCGCCTGCATGGACGCATCGTCGCGTTCTCCGGCTCGAGCCGCACGGCGAACGGCGAACGCCGTGCTCGCGAGCCTGCGCGTGATCCGAAGGCGACAGAATCGGAGCATGCGCCTGGTCCTGCTCGCCGACACCCATATCCCGCGGAGGGCGCGCGACCTGCCCGGCGTCGTCTGGGACGCGGTGGACGACGCCGACGTCGTGGTGCACGCCGGCGACTGGGTGTCCGACGAGTTCTCCGACGTGCTCAACCGGCGGGCCCGCCGGATGGTCGGGTGCCACGGCAACAACGACGGTCCCACCCTGCACCGACTGCTGCCGAGAGTCGCGCGTGCCGACCTGGACGGCGTTCGGCTCGGCGTCGTGCACGAGACGGGACCGGCCGTCGGCCGCGAGCACCGGTGCGACGTCGCGCACCCGAACCTCGACGTGCTGGTCTTCGGACACAGTCACATCCCGTGGGACTCGGTCACGCCGGCAGGGCTGCGCCTGCTGAACCCCGGATCGCCGACGGACCGCCGGCGTCAGCCGTTCGCGACGTTCATGACGGCGCAGATCCGACAGGGCGCGCTCGTCGACGTGGAGCTGCACCAGGTCGACCGGCCGTCTCGCTCTTGACCCGACCGGCCGTAGCAGGCGCCGGAGCTGACCCGCCTGACGATCACCGTCGACTTCGAGGGTCACGGCATCGGGCGCCTGCTCGTCCCGCTCGTCGTCCGACGGCAGGCGGCGGCGGAGATGCCGGCGAACCTCCAGGTCCTCAACAGCCGCCTGAAGCTGCCGCACCCCTGATCGATAGCCCGTCCTCGGCACGCGGAGGCCGTGACCCCGCCGCACCGCTCGTCCGTCAGCCGGTGGTGGTGCTCCAGCTGGTGACCTGCTCGCCGACCGCGGCGGCCAGGGCTTCCAGATCGCGCCGCGTCTGACGCCGTGATCTCGCTGCCCGCGCAGCGCCGGCGATGCCTCGCAGCTCGACATCGGACTCGGCCGTCAGGACGACCACGGTCTCGCGGGCGCCGCGTGGAATCAGGTGTGCAGACACTCGGTAGTCGACGTCGTTCCACGCCCCGTACCCGCTCGCGGCCTCCGCGGGGGAGAGGGTGTCGAGCGTGACGTCCGCGTGTGCCAGGTGCCAGACGGTGGCGTCGGTCGCAGCGCCGGCGGCGGTCGTGAGGGCGCGCCACGCGACCTCGGGGTTCACCGGGATCTCGATGCTCGCGGAGGTCTCCTTCGGCACGCCCATGGGTCCATCATGCGCCCGACGATCGGGGTGACGGTGGCCCCGGCTGCGTCGGCGATCGCCCGCACGCTCTGGCACCGTGGCGGTCACTGTGTCGTGCGCAATCCGTACCTGCACCTCGGCTCGGTGGTTACGTTGCTCGTGTGAGCGATGAGGGCGAACCGCTCGGCGCAGCGTCGGTCGAGGTCCTGGTGGTCGGCGCCGGGCCCACCGGCCTCACCCTTGCCGCGGAGCTGGCGCGTCGTCACGTCCGGGTGCGCATCGTCGACCGCCAGCTCGACCGCGTCCGAGAGTCACGGGCGCTGGCGATCCAGCCGCGCACCCTCGAGGTCCTCGCCGGGCTTGGGGTCACCGACGAGCTCCTCCGACGCGGGGATCGCGCTGTCGACGTGCTCATCCACTTCCCCCACAAGGTGGTGCGGTTCCCGCTGTTCGACATCGGGGTCCCGGACACCCGCTACCCGTTCCTGCTCTTCCTCTCCCAGGCCGAGACGGAGCAGGTGCTCGGTCAGCACCTGAACGCGCGTGGGGTACGGCTCGAGCGGGGAGTGGAGCTGGTCGCGCTCGAGAACGGCACGCAGGCCGTCACCTGCACCCTGCGAGACGGTGCGGGACGAGAGGAGACCGTCGTCGCGCAGTACGTCGTCGGCTGCGACGGTCCGCGCAGCGCGGTTCGCACCCACGTCGGGATCCCGTTCACGGGCAACGTCTACCCACAGACCTTCGTGCTGGCCGACCTCGAGGCCGACGGGATCGAGAGGGGAGCCGCGCACGCGTTCCTCGGCACGTCGGGGATGCTGTTCTTCTTCCCGCTCGGCAGGCCGACCACCTGGCGCATGCTGGTGATGCGACCCCCTGGCGACGCGGGCCGCGCCGACGATGACGTGACCCTGTCGGAGCTCCAGGCCCTCGCTCACCGCTACACGGGTGGGCAGGTGCGGTTGCGCGACCCGGTGTGGATGACGAACTTCCGGCTGCACAACCGTGGAGCCGCGCACTATCGCGCCGGCCGGGTGTTCGTTGCCGGGGACGCCGCGCACGTGCACAGCCCGGCCGGGGCGCAGGGGATGAACACCGGGATCCAGGACGCGGTGAACCTCGCCTGGAAGCTCGCGCTGGTGACCTCCGGTCGCGGGAGGCCAGCCCTGCTGGACACGTACGAGTCCGAGCGGGCGCCGGTCGGACGCACCGTGCTCCGCTTCACGGACCGCGCCTTCACGATCGCAACGTCCCCGAACGCTGCGGTGGTGTTCGCGCGAAGCCGTCTCGCCCCGGCGATGCTGCCTGTGCTGGTGCGTGTCCGCGCCGGTCGTGCGGCGGCGTTCCGGACCATCTCCGAGCTCGGCATCCGCTACCGTCGCAGCCCACTCTCGGTCGAGGCCCCCCGATCCTCCCGTCGCGCGAGCCGTGCCGGCGATCGACTCCCCGACGCGCCACTCGAGCTCGACGGCAGGTCGACGACGCTGCACGAGGCCACCGCCGGGGAGTGGTTCCACCTGCTCGTCCACGGACCGTCCGACGTCCGAGGTCCCGACATCGACGACGTCCTCTCCTCCGGACGCGGCACGGTCGCCGTCCATCGCCTGAGCACGGTCGCCGCGCCGCACGTCCTGCACGACGCGTCGGGTCGAGCCC
>NZ_JBFUHU010000315.1:0-8085 GCF_056402235.1 Cellulomonas sp. P4_B5_2 | reverse complement strand
CCGCAGATCAGCCTCATCCTCGGCCCGTCGGCGGGCGGCGCGGTCTACTCCCCCGCGCTGACCGACTTCATCGTCATGGCCGACGGCACGTCCAACATGTTCATCACCGGCCCCGACGTCATCCGCGCGGTCACCGGCGAGGACGTCGGGTTCGAGGAGCTGGGCGGCGCGACCACGCACAACACCCGCTCCGGCGTCGCGCACTACATGGCCTCCGACGAGGACGACGCGCTCGACTACGTCCGGTCGCTGCTGACCTACCTGCCGCAGAACAACCTCACGGACCCGGTGACGTTCGACCACGAGACGGACCTCGAGGTGAACGAGACCGACGAGGAGCTGGACACCCTCCTGCCCGACTCGGACAACCAGCCGTACGACATGCGCACGGTCCTGGAGCACGTGCTGGACGACGGTGTACTTCTCGAGGTGCAGCCGTTGTACGCCCAGAACGTGCTCATCGGGTTCGGCCACGTGGAAGGCCACCCCGTCGGGATCGTGGCGAACCAGCCGATGTCCATGGCCGGCACGCTCGACATCAACGCCGCCGAGAAGGCCGCCCGCTTCGTGCGCACGTGCGACGCGTTCAACCTCCCCGTGCTCACGTTCGTCGACGTCCCGGGCTTCCTGCCGGGCACCGACCAGGAGTGGAACGRCATCATCCGGCGCGGCGCCAAGCTCATCTACGCCTACGCCGAGGCCACCGTCCCGCTCGTCACCGTCATCACCCGCAAGGCGTACGGTGGCGCGTACATCGTCATGGGCTCCAAGCAGCTCGGTGCCGACGTGAACCTGGCCTGGCCCACCGCGCAGATCGCCGTCATGGGCGCCGGCGGTGCGGTGAACATCCTGCAGCGCGGGGCATTGAAGTCCGTGGCCGAGGCCGGCGGCGACGTCGAGGCGGAGCGCCGACGCCTGACCGCGGAGTACGAGGAGGCGATCGTGAACCCCTGGGACGCCGCCGACCGCGGCTACGTGGACGCGGTGATCGCCCCGGCGAAGACCCGCTCCGAGATCACCAAGGCCCTGCGCCTGCTGCGCACCAAACGCGCCAGCCTCCCCCCGAAGAAGCACGGGAACATCCCCCTATGAGCGAGCACCAGCACGACGAGCACGGCGGGCACGACGACCCGGCGCACGGCCCCGAGCCGCTGGTCGGCATCGACGCCACCGACCTGCACGCCGCCGTCGCAGCGCTCTCCGCAGCCCTGCACGGGTACGTCGACGCCGCGGTGGGCGTCCGCGCCGAGTTCGGCTCGACCGAGGCCGACGAGGACCCGCGCATCCTGGTCCTGGAGTCGGAGATCGGCGGCCTGAACGCGCGGCTGTACGACCTGCTGCACGAGCGCCTGGGCGTGCACGCGGACCTCACGGGCATGTCGTGGGGCGAGGACGAGCACGGCGACGCGGACGCCCCACGCAGCGACGCCGAGATCGACACGTTCCACCTCGGGTTCGTCGTCGGACCTCCGCCCGGCACGTCGGACCTGTCCCTGGAGTCCGTGCTGGACCTGGTCGAGCAGGGGGGTGCCGAGCTGGCGCAGCGCCTGGTCGACGCCGGGTTCGAGGTCGGCGAGTGGGGTGCGTCCCGCGGTGCGGCCGTCGAGTTCGAGGAGGACCTCGAGGAGGCCGACGACGAGGACGACGACGGCGACGTGACGGGGCTGACGTGACGGAGCGCGACGCGCACGTGCAGGTGGTCCGCGGCACGCCGGACGACATGGAGCTCGCGGCACTGGTGGCCGGGCTGATGGCCGCCGCGTCCGAGCGTGCGCGGCTGGCGGAGGTCACCGACCGCGCGGTCGCGGCTCCGTGGGCGGACCGCAGGCGCACCATGCGCGGCTCTCGTGTCGTGCTGCGTCCGGGCCCGGACGTGTGGCGCTGGAGCCTGCGCGGCTGACCCGGAAAGCGCTCCGACCGCGGCGGTACCGACGAGTAGGGTCGTGCGGGTGACAACGACGCCCACCACCCCGAGCGCGCCGGCCGAGCGCGCAGCCTCCCCGATCGACACGATCGCGGAGACCTACATCGCCCAGTACGCGACCCTCGACCCGCTCGGCGCCACCGCCATGGGGATCGCCGGTCACGACGCCGAGATGACCGACCTCTCGCCCGCCGGGCTCGACGCCCGAGGAGCTCTCGCCCGCGACACGCTGCAGATCCTCGACGGCGTGGCCCCGACCGACGAGATCGACGAGATCACGCTCGCCGCCATGCGCGAGCGCCTCGGCCTCGAGGTCGAGCTGCACGAGGCCGGCGAGTTCCTCCGGGACCTCAACAACATCGCCTCGCCCGTGCAGGGCCTGCGCGACATCTTCGACATCATGCCCACGGGCGACGTCGAGGCCTGGTCCAACATCGCCGCCCGCCTCAACGCGCTCCCGGGGGCGGTCGACGGCTACATCGAGTCCCTCCGCCTCGCCGCGAGCACCGGCAACGTCGCCGCCGTGCGGCAGGTCGAGGAGTGCGCCCGCCAGGCCGCCGAGCAGGCCGACCCCGAGAGCTCGTTCTTCACCACGTTCATCACCGGCGAGGCCGTCGACTCCGTGCTCGACGAGTCCGCCGCGTGCTCGCTGGTCCGCGCCGAGCTGGAGCACGGCGCCACCGCCGCGCGCAGCGCCTACGCGACCCTGGCGGCCTTCCTCAAGGACGAGCTCGCCCCGCAGGCCCCGCAGGAGGACGCCGCCGGACGTGCGCGCTACGCCCTGTGGTCCCGCGCGTTCCTCGGTGCCGCCGTCGACCTCGAGGAGACCTACCAGTGGGGGCTCGAGGAGCTCGCCCGCGTGGTGGCCGAGCAGGAGGCCGTCGCCACGCAGATCGCCGGTCCGGGCGCCACGGTCGAGCAGGCCGTCGCCAAGCTCGACGAGGACCCGGCACGCACGCTGCACGGGACGGCAGCGCTGCAGGCCTGGATGCAGGAGACGTCCGACGCGGCTATCGACGCCCTCAACGGCACGCACTTCGACATCCCTGTCCCCGTGCTCACACTCGAGTGCAAGATCGCCCCGACGCAGAGCGGTGGCATCTACTACACCGGTCCCAGCGACGACTTCAGCCGCCCGGGCCGCATGTGGTGGTCCGTGCCGCCGGAGGTCACCACGTTCAACACGTGGCGCGAGAAGACGACCGTCTACCACGAGGGTGTCCCGGGGCATCACCTCCAGGTGGGGCAGGCCGTGTTCGAGCGCGCGACGCTCAACACGTGGCGCAGGCTGGCCTGCTGGACGTCGGGCCACGGCGAGGGCTGGGCCCTGTACGCCGAGCGCCTGATGGCCGACCTGGGCTTCCTCGACGACCCGGGCGACCGGCTCGGCATGCTCGACGGCCAGCGCATGCGGGCGGCCCGCGTGGTCTTCGACCTGGGCGTGCACCTCGGTCTGGAGGCCCCCGAGGAGTGGGGCGGCGGCACGTGGGACGCCGACAAGGGCTGGGAGTTCCTCAAGGCCAACGTGAACATGCCCGAGGCGTTCATCCGCTTCGAGTGGAACCGGTACCTGGGCTGGCCCGGTCAGGCTCCCTCGTACAAGATCGGCCAGCGCCTCTGGGAGCAGACGCGCGACGCCGCTGCGGCGAAGGCCGAGGCCGCCGGTGAGGAGTTCGACATCCGCGCGTTCCACGCCCGGGCGCTGAGCATGGGCTCGCTGCCGCTGGACGTGCTGAAGACCGCGTCCCCTTCGTGCGTCTGTCGCGTCAGACGATGAGCGTGGAGCCGTACTTGGCGAGGACCGCGACGGCCAGCAGGACGATGAGCGCGGCGGTGACGAACCAGTCGTTGCCGTGCGCCACGAACCGGCGAGCGGCCGGTCCCCACCGACCCGGGAAGGTGATCACTCCTTCGCGTACGTTCAGCCGGGTCAGCCCGGCCCACACCAGCGTCGTCGTCACGGTGATGAGCAAGCACCACGGGCACAGGGCCTTGATGACGAAGAACGCCTCGAAGAACAGCCACCAGGCGAAGAGGAAGCCGAGCGTGTAGATCGCCTGCGCGCAGAGCATGTACCAGCGCGGGAACCGGACGCCGCCGGCGATGGCCACCGCCACGGTGATCACCACGGCCTCGGCGGCGATGCCGAGGTACGCGTTGGGGAAGCCGAACAGCTGCGCCTGCCAGCTCCTGGCGACCGTGCCGCAGCTGATGACCGAGTTGAAGTCGCACGCGAAGGTGGCGTTCTTGTCCGCCGCGAGCGCCAGTGCCTCGATGGAGAGCACGAACGACGCCAGCAGCCCGAAGAGGCCCGAGACGGCCATCTCGATCGCGGTGCGCGTCCGCCACGTCTGGCTCGGGGGCTCGAGCAGGTCGGGGTCGGGATCGACCTCGAGCTCGTCGAGCTCGTCGAACTCGTCGACGGCGACGTCGCCCACCTCGCTCGACGGCCTCGTCGTGTCAGCCACGGTGTCTCCTTGCGTCCCTCGTGGTCCCGGACCGGCGGTACCGCCCGCCGCGCCCGACCACCCGCGCGCCCATTGTGCCTCGCGGAACTGTGCCACGACCCAGGACCTTCGGACGACCGACGAACTAGGCTCCCCACCCGTGACCCGTCTGCTGCTCGCCTCCGCCTCCCCCGCCCGCCGCGCCACCCTGCTCGCCGCGGGGATCGACCCGCTGGTCGCCGTGTCGGACGTCGACGAGGACGCGGCGCTCGCCGCGGCCACGGCCCGGTTCGGGGCGCTCGACCCGGCCGACGCGGTGCTCCTGCTGGCGCAGGCGAAGGTCGAGGACGTGTCCCGGAACCTGCCCGAGGAGCTCGAGGACGCCGACGACCTGCTGCTGCTCGGCTGCGACTCGATGCTCGAGCTGGACGGCCAGATCTTCGGCAAGCCCGCGGACGCCGCCGAGGCGACGGCCCGGTGGCGGGTGATGCGCGGGCGGTCCGGCGTGCTGCACACGGGGCACTGGCTCATGGACGAGCGGGACGTGCCGGCGATGCTCGGGGCGACGTCGTCGACCACCGTGACCTTCGCCGCGCTGTCCGACGAGGAGATCGACGCCTACGTCGCTACGGGCGAGCCTCTGTCCGTGGCGGGTGCGTTCACGGTCGACGGCCTCGGCGGCCCGTTCGTGGATCGGATCGAGGGCGACCACCACGGCGTCGTCGGGCTGAGCCTGCCCCTGCTGCGCGAGCTGCTCGGCGAGGTCGGAGTGACCATCCCGAGCCTCTGGAACAAGTCCTGACCTAGGTCCCAGGGAGGACCCTGGGGGCCACGTCACGATGTTCACGTGAGCCAGCCCGCAAGGTTCACCGGGTCCGGGTAGGCCGGGACCGCCCAGGGCACCCAAGGACTCATCATGTCGACCGTCTCGAACCCCCGCTTCGTCCGCCTCGCCGGACTCCTCTCGATCATCGCCGGCGCGGTCTTCCTCGTCGCCGGCGCCGTCACCTGGAGCCAGGTGTCCAGCCACCTCGCCGCAGAGAACATCACGGTCTCCGACGACGCAGCCGCCTTCGGTGGCGAGGCAGTGAACACCCCGTGGGAGGCGTTCGCCCAGGCGGACATCATCAACCACCACGCTCTGACCGCGACCGACGGCAAGACCTACGCCGAGCTGGACAAGGAAGACCCGCTGCGCGCCGTCGCGATGAACGGCTCGTTCCTCCGCGCCTCGCTCTTCACCTCGGTGGTGGCCTTCGGTGTCGCCGCCCTGGTCATGGGCATCGGCGTCGTCTTCGGCCTCATCGGCTTCGCACTGCGCCAGGTGGCGCCGGCCACCGCCGCCGTCGTCAAGGACGACAACGCGCTCGCCGCGGTCTGACGACCTCACCGCACACCGAGAGAGCCCGGTCCCCCAGGGGGCCGGGCTCTCTCGCGCTTGTGCCCACCGGACAACCGCGCAGCCGCAGAGCGGTCATCGCGCCCGCGTCGCCTGAGGATCCCTACAAACGACCGCCCTAGACGGTTGGCCGGATCGACAATCTTGGTGAGGCACGGGCGACGGGCGAGGGTCCGGAACGCCCCGGGCGTTACGGTGAGCCGTGCCCGCCATCTCCAAGGTCCTCATCGCCAACCGCGGTGAGATCGCCGTCCGCATCGCCCGAGCCTGTCGCGACGCCCGGATCGGCTCTGTCGCCGTCTACGCCGACACCGACCGGGAGGCGCTGCACGTGCGCGTCGCCGACGAGGCGTTCGCGCTGAATGGTGCTCGCGCGGCCGAGACGTACCTGGACATCAACAAGCTGCTCGACGTCGCCCGGCGCTCCGGTGCCGACGCCGTGCACCCCGGCTACGGGTTCCTGGCGGAGAACGCCGGCTTCGCCCAGGCGGTGCTGGACGCCGGCCTGGTCTGGATCGGTCCCCCGCCGTCGGCCATCGACGCCCTCGGGGACAAGGTCAGCGCGCGGCACATCGCCCAGCGTGCGGGTGCCCCGCTGGTCGCCGGCACCTCCGACCCGGTGGCCGGCGTCGAGGAGATCCACGCGTTCGTCGCCGAGCACGGCCTGCCCGTCGCCATCAAGGCGGCGTTCGGCGGTGGCGGCCGCGGCCTGAAGGTGGCCCGCGAGTCGGGTGAGATCGACGAGATGTTCGAGTCGGCCACCCGGGAGGCCGTCGCGGCGTTCGGGCGCGGCGAGTGCTTCGTCGAGCGGTACCTCGACCGACCGCGCCACGTGGAGACGCAGTGCCTGGCGGACCAGCACGGCACGGTCGTCGTGGTCTCCACGCGCGACTGCTCGCTGCAGCGCCGGCACCAGAAGCTCGTCGAGGAAGCACCCGCACCCTTCCTGACGGACGCGCAGAACACCCAGCTCATCGAGTCGTCGAAGGCGATCCTGCGCGAGGCCGGCTACGTCGGCGCCGGCACGTGCGAGTTCCTCGTCGCGGCCGACGGCACCATCTCGTTCCTCGAGGTGAACACGCGCCTGCAGGTCGAGCACCCGGTCACCGAGGAGATCAGCGGCATCGACCTGGTCCGCGAGCAGCTGCGCATCGCCGCCGGCGAGCCCCTGGGCTACGACCACGTGGAGACGCGCGGCCACTCGATCGAGTTCCGGATCAACGGCGAGGACCCGGGCGCGGGCTTCCTGCCGGCGCCGGGGCGGATCGCCACGCTGCGGTTCCCCTCCGGCCCGGGGGTCCGCGTCGACTCCGGCGTGGTCGAGGGCGACAGCGTGTCCGGGCTGTTCGACTCGATGATCGCCAAGCTCGTCGTCACCGGCGCCGACCGCCCGCAGGCCCTCGCCCGTGCCCGTCGCGCCCTCGCCGAGCTCGAGGTCGTCGGCATCCCGACGGTCGTCCCGTTCCACCGCGCGGTCCTGGACGCCGAGGCCTTCGCGCCCGCCGACCCGGCGCAGCCGTTCTCGGTGCACACCCGCTGGATCGAGACGGAGTTCGCGGAGACCGTCGCGGCCCTCGCCCCCGCCGCCCCGCAGGAGGAGGACGACGAACCCGCGGCGCTGGAGCGCGTCGTCGTCGAGGTCGGCGGCAAGCGGCTCGAGGTCGTGCTGCCCGCGGCGCTCGCGCTGGGCCGCGGCCCGAGCGGTCCCGGTCGCGGCTCCAGCGGACCGGGCGCGCGCCGTCCGGTGCGCCGGACCGCCCGCACCAACGGAGGCAGCAACGGCACCACGCTCGCCTCGCCGATGCAGGGCACGATCGTCAAGGTCGCCGTGGCCGAGGGCGCGCTCGTGGCCGAGGGCGACCTCGTCGTCGTGCTCGAGGCCATGAAGATGGAGCAGCCGCTGGTCGCGCACCGCGCCGGAACCGTGACGGCCCTGACCGCGGGCGTCGGGTCGAGCGTGAGTGCCGGCACCGCCATCTGCGAGATCGTCGGCTGACGATCCACCACCCACGACTCCCCGGCGACGGCTGGGTGGAGTGCGCCTGCGGGCGCCGGCACTGGGGCCTGCACGGTGCGGCGGGGCTGCTGCTCGTCCGGCGGGACGCCGAGGGGAAACCGCTGGCCGTGGTGCTGCAGCACCGAGCGCTGTGGAGCGACCAGGGCGGCACGTGGGGGGTACCCGGCGGCGCGCGGATGCCCGGCGAGACCGCCGAGGACGCCGCCCTGCGCGAGGCGGAGGAGGAGGCGGGCATCGACCGCCAGGGCGTCCGGCTGCGCGAGTCGCGGGTGCTCCAGCACCCCGACTGGTCCTACAC
>NZ_JBFUHU010000314.1:0-4438 GCF_056402235.1 Cellulomonas sp. P4_B5_2 | reverse complement strand
GGGTGGCACCGCCACCGCGCCCGCGGGGGGTGGCATCGCGGCGGCGCCTGCGGAGGGTGGCATCGCCACGGCCCCTACGGGTGGCGGCATCGCCGCGCCGCCTGCGGCTGCCGGCATCGCCACCGCGCCTGCGGGGGGCGCGGCCACGCCGACCGGACCGGCCTCGAGGACGCACGCGTCACCGCTCGCCGACGCGCCAGCCCCAGGGCACCAGACCCGTCTCGCGACCGAGTACCGCCTCCAGGCCCTCATCGCGGCCGAGCACGCGACCGCCCCCACCTCGGCGGACACCCGCTGGTCCGTCATCGCCGACCTCTACGCCCAGCTCGAGGCCCTCACCGGCTCGCCGGTCGTCCGCCTGGCCCGTGCGGTGGCGGTGTCGGAGGCGTCGGGCCCGGAGGCCGGCCTGCAGCTCCTGGAGGGCCTCGACGACGCCCTCCCCCGCCACCACCGAGTCCCCGCAGTCCGCGCCGAGCTCCTGACCCGCGCCGGCCACCGCTCGGCAGCCGCCGACGCCTACCGAGCAGCCCTGTCGCTGGTCACCAACCCCACAGAACGCGCCCACCTGCAGACGCGCCTGGCCGCCCTGGACGAGGCCTGACCTGACCACTCCAGCTCGCCGATCCGCGCCAGATCGTGGGTTCAGCACGAGATCGTGGGTGCGAACCGACGGACTCGAGTCGAACGCACGATCTCGTCGAGCCGCCCACTGCCCCGCGCTGTGGCGGGGAGCTCACCAGCGTCGCGTCAGGGCGCCCGCGTGACCGCCAGGGAGTCGACGATCCTGCCGTGCCACGCCGCCCTGGATCCCCACCGCCAGTCGCGCCGGCTCGCCCGGCCGTTCACCTGGCGCGCGACTTCCCCCGACACGTCGTCGCCAGGCAGGTGGCCGAGAAGCACTGGCGGCGCGTCGGGCGAGGCATCTACGTCCCGACGACGGAGGCGACCGACAAGCGGGCCGACGCCCTCGCCCGGATCGTCGGCCTGCATGCCCGACTGACTGCAGACACCTGCTTCAGCCACACCTCCGCAGCGGTGTTGCTCGGACTGCCGCTGTGGGATGTCGGCCCGGTCACCCACGTCTTCCAGCGCTCGTCGGCAAGCCAAGAGCACTCGTCCGAGGTGGTCAGGCACACCCCGTTCCCTCAGGAGGAGGACATCACCGTGCTCGGCGGTATCCCCGCGACGATTCTGGGCCGGACGGCGTGGGACTGCGCGGCGACTCTGCGGCCGCTGGGAGGTCTGGTCGTCGCCGACGCTGCGCTCCGCGCTGGGGCGAACAAGGCCGAGCTCGAGGGTCGCGCCGCGGCTGCCGCCGGCCGACGTGGCTCTGCCCGCGCACGAGCGATCCTTCGCCTCGCAGACGATGGCGCCGAGTCGGCTTGGGAGACCGCGTGCCGGTTCACGCTCCTGCGCGCGGGCCTGCCTGGGCTGGGAGCAGTGGCGCGTGCTTCTCGAGTACGACGGGCGGTCCAAGTACTCAGGGCGGGAGGCCGACGAGTTCATCCGGGAGAAGAGGCGGCACGACGCCATCGTCGAGGAGGGCTGGCGGATGATCCACGTCATGCGGGACGACGTCCGACGTCCGAGTTCGCTCCTCGGACGAGTCGCCGGCCTGCTGCCCGCCTCGGTGACCGCCGGTCTGCGCCCTCGCCGTGAGCTCCGCTGACGGACACCGGCGGCGTGAACTCGTGGCTTCAGCGCGAGATCGTGAGTGCGAACCCACGATCCGGCTCCGAAGCCACGAACTCGCGCAACCGGGGCCGCGGCGGGTCCGGGTCAGCCCAGCAGGAGCAGGGCCAGCAGGGTCACGTTCAGGGCCACCACCAGCACCACCACCAGCACCAGGGTGGCGTGCAGCCAGGGGCCGTTGCGGTGGGGGCCCATCACCGCGCGGGAGCGGGTCAGGGCGACCAGGGGGATGACCGCGAAGGGGATGCCGAAACTCAGCACCACCTGCGAGAGGACCAGGGTCCAGGTGGCGTCGGCGCCGACGGCCAGGAGCACGATCGCGGGGATCAGGGTGACCACGCGGCGGACCAGCAGGGGGATCCGGCGGTGGATCAGCCCCTCCATGATCGTCGCGCCCGCGTAGGCGCCGACCGAGGTCGAGGCCAGGCCGGACGCCAGCAGGCCGATGGCGAACGCGATGCCGATGCCGATGCCGAGCGCGGCGACGATGGCGTCGTAGGCGCCCGGGATCGAGTCGGTGCCGGGGACTCCGCGCAGGCCGGACGCGGCCAGCAGCAGGAGGCCGATGTTCACGATGCCGGCGACCACCAGCGCGGCGCCGACGTCCCACCGGGTCGAGCGCAGCAGGTGGGTGAGCGCAGGCCCGGAGTGCCGACCGTGGCGGTCCCGGACCAGCGCCGAGTGCACGTAGATCGCGTGCGGCATGACCGTCGCGCCGAGCATCGAGGCGGCGAGCAGCACCGAGTCGGTGCCGTCGAAGCGCGGGACCAGACCGGACAGGACGCCGCGGGCGTCGGGCGGCGACACGAACAGCCCGGCCAGGAATCCGATGCTGATGACGGCGAGCAGCGCGACGATCACGTGCTCGAAGCGCCGCTGCCCGTATCGGTTCTGCGTGGCGAGCAGGAGCATCGACACGACGCCGACGATCAGCCCGCCGAGCGGCAGCGGGACCCCGAACAGGAGGTTCAGGGCGATCGCGCCGCCGACCACCTCGGCGATGTCGGTGGCCGCCGCGACCACCTCGGCCTGCACCCAGAACGCCAGCCGCGGCCCGCGCCGCATGCGCTGGCCGAGCACTCCCGGCAGCGAGTCGCCGGTGACGAGCCCGAGCTTGGCGGACTGGTACTGGACGAGCACGGCCATCGCGTTCGCCGCGACGAGCACCCACAGCAGGAGGTAGCCGTAGCGGGCTCCGGCGGTGAGGTTCGCGGCGACGTTTCCGGGGTCGACGTACGCGATCGCGGCGACGAACGCCGGTCCGAGCAGCAGCGGGGCGCGACGACGCCGTGGCGTCCCGACCTGGACGGCGTCGTCCGTCGCGCTGCTGACCATGCTCCACCTCAGAAAGTTCGGTCTACCGAACTCATGCTAGCGGACGCACGGAACCTCAGGCGCAACGACATGGCGGGGCGCGCACGCCGGCCCGTCACGCGGCCGTCGGCACCCTTGCGCTCCCAGCCGTCGGCGGTGAGAGCGCGCACGCCGGCCCGTCACGCAGCCGTCGGCACCTCGCGCTCCCAGCCGTCGGCGGTGGGCCGGAAGCCGACGCGTTCCAGGTACGCGCGCGCCTCGCTCGCGGGCGAGCCGCCCACCACCAGCCGGCGGAACCCGTGCGAGGCGAACACCCCGCTGTCCCGGTACACGAACTCCCCCGGCGTGAAGTCCCGGTACCGCGGCGTCACGTAGTCGAGGTCCACGCGCCCGACCCCGTCACCGGCGGACCGCACCACGACCGCACCGACCAGCTCGTCGCCGCGGACCACGACGAACGACGCCGACGGCGCGGGGTCGGCGGCGCTGAACCCCGGGTGGAACCGGGCGATGTCGGGGGCGTGCGACTCCAGCAGGTGCTGCAGGACGGCGTCGTCGGAGGGCACCTCGAGCACCCCGTACACCAGGGCGTCGTGGCGCTCCCGCTGCAGCCGGACCAGCCAGTAGACGTCGATGATCGCGATGACTCCGTTCATCACCGCGAACGGCCAGATCTCGATCACCACGTTGTACGCCGTGGCGATCACGGCGCCCACGAGGTTGATCACCCGGAAGCGCAGCACCCTGGCCTGCGTGAGCGAGATGATGACCAGCAACGAGCCGATCCAGCCGACGATCTCCCACCACACCATCCGGCGAGCCTAGCGACGTCCAGGAAAAGGTCTCGCCAGCGCGGTGCCGACGGGCGGATCGTGGACGGCATGACGACGTGGTCGATCCGCGAGGTACCGGTGTCCGAGACGCCGGACGCGCCCGAGGCGTGGCTGCTGCACGGCTACACCGGAGCGATGAACGACGGCCTCCTCCACGCGTGGGGCAACCGGGACTTCGAGCGCACGGCCACCGAGATCCTGGGGTCGATGCACGACCAGAGGTACGACCGGAAGCCCCGCCTGGTCGCGGTGGCCGACGACGCGCGCGACACCCCGGACCCGGACCGTGTCCTGGGCTACGCGATGATCAACCTCCCGCAGCAGGACAACACCCACACCGGTCACGTGGAGGTCGGCGTCCGCCCGGACCACCGCCGCCAGGGCGTCGGGTCGTCGCTCTTCGACGCGGCTCTCGCGCTGGTCCGCGACGCCGGCCGGACGCAGGTCACGGCCTCCACCGACCAGCAGGTCGAGCCGCCCGAGGGTCCCGGCACGCTCGCCGCGACGACCGGCGTCGGCCGGGTGGCGATCGACGCCGACGGCCCCCGGTTCCTGCGCAAGCGCGGCTTCGCCCTCGAGCAGGTCGAGCGGTACTCGGT
>NZ_JBFUHU010000313.1:0-4442 GCF_056402235.1 Cellulomonas sp. P4_B5_2 | reverse complement strand
AGGTAGCCGATGGGGTACTCGGTGAGCAGCGCGTCCAGGCGCTCGAGGAGGTACGCGTAGGCCTCGGGGACGGCCAGGTCGAGCACCTGCTGGTGCCGCGCCTCCCGGGGCAGCCGGGACGGCACGCGCAGGATCCAGTCGGGGTGCGCGCGGGCCAGGTCCGAGTCGGGGTTGACCATCTCCGGCTCCACCCACAGGCCGAACTGCAGCCCGAGCCCGGTCACGTGCTGGACCAGGGGGTGCAGCCCGTCGGGCCACACGTCGGCGGACACGTACCAGTCCCCCAGAGCGCGGGTGTCGTCGCGACGGTCACCGAACCAGCCGTCGTCGAGCACGAAGCGCTCGGCACCGACCGCGGCCGCGGCGTCCGCGAGCGCGGTCAGCCGGCCGAGGTCGTGCTGGAAGTAGACGGCCTCCCACGTGTTGAGCGTGACGGGCCGGGGCGTGGCCGGGTGTTGCGGACGCGCCCGCATCCAGGCGTGGAACCGCCCGGCGAGCGCGTCGAGTCCCACCCCCCACGACCCGTACACCCACGGGCTGGTGTACGACTCCCCACGGGCCAGCCGGATCTCGCCGGACCCGAGCAGCTCGCCGCCGCCGAGCAGGCCACAGTGGTAGTGGCTGCGCTCGGCGAGCGACCGGTGGTTGCCGGACCACGCCGTGTGCAGGCCCCAGACCTCGCCGGTCCGGTTCGCGAATCCGGGGGTGCCGGCGACGAGCACGAACGCGGAGTCGTACCCGGTGCGCCCGCGGCGGTTCTCGCGCAGCCGCGTCCCGTGCGTGAAGGCGGTGCGCTGGGGGCTGCGCTCGCGTGCCCACCGACCGGAGAAGTCGAGCAGCTCGGTCGCGGTGGCCGGCACGGGGAGCGTGAGGAGGAGCCCGTCGAGCCCGTAGACGTCGTCCGCCTCGTTGGTCAGCACCGCGTGCTGCCGGACCAGACCCTGCGCGGTCAGCTCGAGCACCAGCGTGAGCGCCAGGCGGGCGGCGGCGTCGGCCGCGTCCACGGTGAGTCGCTGCGTCCCGTCGTCGGTCGTCGCCACCTCGTGCGTGCGGACGGCGAACTGCGTCGAGAAGTCCTGCCCCGCCCGGCTCCCGACGAGACCCGGCGTCCCGAGGAAGCCGGCGGACTCCTGCGGGAGCACCGCGATCTCCACCTCGCCGTCGACCGGGAACCCGTGCGCCACGGGCCGCCAGGCGCTGCGCGCCGCGTCGAGGGCTGCCTCGTCGAGGTCGCCGAGGTCGCTCCCCCAGTGCAGGATCCGCGGCAGCGTGCCGCCGGTGAGGTCCACCACCACGCTCACTCCGGAGGCGCGCAGGTGGAGCAGGTCGGGGGGCGTGAGGGCGTCGGTCACGGGCGTGTCTCCAGGTCGGTGCGAGCGTGCGGCTCCACGCTACGTGCGCGCGTCATTGACTTACTTTATTCAGTTGTCTAAGAATGACTCCAGGGTACTTGCCAGACGATCGGCCCCTCCTGAGGGTGCCGACGACGTGCGTCGCGAGGATGCGGCGGACACGCGCCGGACCCCCGGACCCCAGGAGCTCGACCATGCACACCCAGGACCTGTACGACGGCTGGACGCTGACCGCCGTCGCCGGCCCCGTCCCGGCGGAGCTCGTCGGACGCCGCGTGCGTGCGCGCGTCCCCGGCACCAGCCACACGGCGTTGCTCGAGGCGGGTCTGATCCCCGACCCGTACCTCGACCGCCACGAGGAGGACCTCGCCTGGATGCGCCGCGCCGACTGGGTGTACGAGCGCGACCTCGACCTCGCGCCCGCAGCCGACGACGAGCGCGTCGACCTGGTGTTCGACGGCATCGACACGGTCGCCACGCTGACCTTCGACGACCACGAGATCGGTCGCACGGCCAACCAGCACCGCTCCTACCGGTTCGACGTGCGCAGCCTCGTGCGCCCCACCACGCAGCGCCTGCGCGTGCTCCTGAGCTCGGCGCTCGTGCACGCGGAGGCCGAGGCCGCACGCCTCGGCCCGCGCCCGCTGGCGTACCAGCAGCCGTTCAACATGGTCCGCAAGATGGCGTGCTCGTTCGGCTGGGACTGGGGGCCGGACCTGCAGACCGCCGGGCTGTGGCGACCGGTCCGCGTCGAGCGCTGGACGGTGGCGCGCCTGGCCGCCGTCCGCCCGCTCGTCACGGTCGACGCCGCGGGTACGGGCCACGTCGAGGTGCACGTCGACGTGGAGCGCTCCGGCCTGCCCGGCAGCGACCGACCCGTCACGGTGCGCGCGCACGTGGCCGGCGCCGACCTCACGGTGACCGTGCCCGGCACCCAGGACACCGCCGTCGTCACCCTCGAGGTGCCGCACGCGCCGCTGTGGTGGCCCGTCGGCCACGGAGCGCAGCCCTTGGCGGAGCTCGTCGTCGCGCTCGCGGAGCCCGACTCCGAGGAGCCGCTGGACACGTGGACCCGGCGGATCGGCTTCCGCACGGTCGAGCTCGACACCAGCACCGACGAGGACGGCACCGCCTTCACGTTCCGGATCAACGGACGCCCGATCTTCGTCAAGGGCGCCAACTGGATCCCCGACGACCACCTGCTCACCCGGATCACCCGCGAGCGCCTCGCGCACCGGCTCGACCAGGCGGTGGACGCCAACCTCAATCTGCTGCGCATCTGGGGCGGAGGGATCTACGAGTCCGAGGACTTCTACGAGCTCTGCGACGAGCGCGGCCTGCTGGTGTGGCAGGACTTCCTGCTCGCGTGCGCCGCCTACCCGGAGGAGCAGCCGCTCTGGGACGAGCTCGAGGCCGAGGCCCGCGAGCACGTCGCCCGCCTCACCCCGCACCCGTCCCWGGTGCTCTGGAACGGGGGCAACGAGAACCTGTGGGGCTTCCTCGACTGGGGCTGGCAGGAGGAGCTGCAGGGCCGCACCTGGGGCTTCCGGTACGCCACCGAGCTGCTCAAGGGGATCGTCGCCGAGCTGGACCCGACGCGGCCGTACGCGGACGGCAGCCCCTACTCCCCCGGCCACGCCCTGACGGACGTGCACCCCAACGACCCCGACCACGGCACCCACCACCAGTGGGAGGTGTGGAACCGCGTCGACTACCGCGTCTACGGCGACGAGGTCCCGCGCTTCTGCTCGGAGTTCGGGTTCCAGGGACCGCCCGCCTGGGCCACGCTCACCCGTGCGGTGCACGCGGTCGACGGCGGCCCGCTCACCAAGGACGACCCCGCGTTCCTGCTGCACCAGAAGGCCGAGGACGGCAACGGCAAGCTCGACCGCGGCATGGAGCCCCACCTGGGCGTGCCCGACGACTTCGCCGACTGGCACTGGGCCGCCCAGCTCAACCAGGCGCGCGCCGTCCAGTTCGCCATCGAGCACTACCGCTCCTGGTGGCCCCGCACGGCGGGCGCGATCGTCTGGCAGCTCAACGACTGCTGGCCCGTGACCTCGTGGTCGGCGATCGACGGCGACGAGCGCCGCAAGCCCCTCTGGTACGCCCTGCGCACCGCGTACGCCACGCGCCTGCTCACCGTGCAGCCCCGCGACGGCCGTGAGGTCCTGGCGGTCGTCAACGAGACCCCCGCCATCTGGCAGGGCACCGTCCGGCTCTCCCGCCAGCGGCTCGACGGCACGGTGCTGGCGGAGGAGAACCTCGCGCTGGCCGTCGGGGCGTGGTCCGTCGGGCACTTCGCTCTGCCGACCACGGTCGCGAAGCCCGACGACGCGGCGCAGGAGGTGCTCGTCGTGCGGCTCGGCACGCTGCAGGCGGTCCACACCTGGGTCGAGGACGTCGACCTCGACCTGGACCCGGCCCCGCTGCGCGCGTCGGCGACGCCGGTGCAGGACGGCTTCCGCGTGGACGTCACGGCGAGCTCGTTCGCGCGGGACGTCACGCTGCTCGTCGACCGCGTCGACCCCGACGCGATCGTCGACACCGCCCTCGTCGACATCCCCGCGGGGACCACCGCGTCGTTCCACGTGCGCACCCGCGGCGCGTTCGACCCCGCCGAGCTCACGCGGGCGCCGGTGCTCCGGTCGGCGAACGACGTGGTGGTGCGACGGCTCGGTGCGCGTGACCTCACCCAGTCGCGGGCCTGACCGGACGCCCACCGCAGGTACGCTCGCGACCATGGCGAATGGTCTCGACGCGGTGGGCCTGGTCCTGGCTCGGCCCGCCCGGATGCTCGGCTTCGAGCCGTTCTTCATGGAGCTCATCGGCGGCATCGAGGAGTCCCTCGCGGTCGAGGGACGGTCGCTGCTCCTGCACGTCGTGCCCGACCACGACGCCGAGATCCGCACCTACCGTCGCTGGGGCGAGGGCAAGCTCGTCGACGGCGTCGTGGTGGTCAACGTGGCGCTCGAGGACGCCCGGCTCGACGTCCTCAAGGAGCTCGGCATCCCCACCGTCGTCGTCGGCGGACCACGCCCGGACCTGCCGTTCGCGAACGTGTGGATCGACAACGCCCAGGCGATGCGG
>NZ_JBFUHU010000312.1:0-4453 GCF_056402235.1 Cellulomonas sp. P4_B5_2 | reverse complement strand
GTACAAGGCGGAGTACATCGACCCGATCGCCGCGCTGCTCAGCGACCCGAAGTACGCGGACATCCGGATCTCGGCCACCATCGAGCCCGACTCGCTGCCCAACCTGGTGACCAACATCTCGGAGGCCACCTGCCAGCAGGCGGCGCCGTACTACAAGGCCGGCGTGAAGTACGCGCTCGACAAGCTGCACGCCATCCCGAACGTCTACAACTACATCGACATCGGCCACTCCGGCTGGCTCGGCTGGGACAGCAACGCCGGTCCCGCGGCGACGCTGTTCGCCGACGTGGCGAAGTCCACCACCGCCGGGTTCGCCTCGATCGACGGGTTCGTCAGCGACGTCGCGAACACCACGCCGCTCAACGAGCCGTTCCTGCCGGACTCCACGATCTCGGTGGGCGGCACGCCGATCCGCTCGAGCTCCTTCTACGAGTGGAACTTCGACTTCGACGAGATCGACTTCACGGCGCACATGCACCGGCTGCTCGTGGCGGCCGGCTTCCCGTCGTCGCTCGGCATGCTCGTCGACACCTCCCGCAACGGCTGGGGTGGCGCGGCGCGTCCGACCGCCGTGTCCACCAGCACCAACCACAACACCTACGTGAACGAGTCCAAGGTCGACAAGCGCGTCCACCGCGGCGCGTGGTGCAACCCGCTCGGTGCGGGCATCGGCGAGCTGCCGCAGGCCACGCCGTCCGGCTACGCCAGCTCCCACCTCGACGCCTTCGTCTGGATCAAGCCCCCGGGTGAGTCCGACGGTGCGTCCTCCGACATCCCGAACGACCAGGGCAAGCGGTTCGACCGCATGTGCGACCCGACGTTCGTGTCGCCCAAGCTGTCCAACCAGCTGACCGGCGCCACGCCGAACGCGCCGCTCGCCGGCCAGTGGTTCGAGGACCAGTTCAAGACCCTCGTCGCCAACGCCTACCCCGTCCTCGCGGGGGGCACGACTCCCCCGGTCGACACGACGGCGCCCTCGGTGCCGGCGGGCCTGACGGCCGGCACGCCGACCTCGACGAGCGTCCCGCTGTCCTGGACCGCATCGACCGACAACGTGGCCGTGACCGGCTACAACGTCTACCAGGGCACCACGCTGGTGGGCACCTCCACCTCGACGAGCTACACCGTGACCGGCCTGTCCGCCGCCACCGCGTACTCGTTCACCGTCCGCGCCAAGGACGCCGCCGGCAACCTGTCGGCTGCCTCCACCGCGGTCTCCGCCACGACGGCGACCGGCACGGTCACGGACACGACGGCACCCTCGGTGCCGACGGGCCTGACGGCCGGCACGACGACCTCGACGTCGGTCCCGCTCTCGTGGAACGCGTCGACGGACAACACCGGCGGCACGGGCGTCGCCGGCTACGAGGTCTACCGCGGCTCCACGCTCGTGGCGACGACCACCTCGACGAGCTACACCGTGACCGGCCTGAGCGCCGCCACCGCGTACTCGTTCAGCGTCCGTGCCAAGGACCTGGCGGGCAACGTCTCGGCGGCGTCCACGGCGGTCTCGGCGACCACCCAGTCCGGCACCATCACGGACACGACGGCACCCTCGGTGCCGACGGGCCTGACCGCCGGCACGACGACCTCGACGTCCGTCCCGCTGTCCTGGACCGCGTCGACCGACAACGTGGCAGTCACCGGTTATGACGTCTACCGCGGCTCCACGCTCGTGGCGACGACCACCTCGACGAGCTACACCGTGACCGGCCTGAGCGCCGCCACCGCGTACTCGTTCACCGTCCGCGCCAAGGACGCCGCCGGCAACGTCTCGGCATCGTCCGCGGCCGTCTCGGCGACCACCCAGTCGGGCTCGTCGAACAGCAGCTGCTCGGTCAAGTACACCGCCAGCAGCTGGAACACGGGCTTCACCGCCTCCGTCAAGGTGACCAACACCGGCACGACGGCGCTGAGCAGCTGGACCCTCGGGTTCTCCTTCGCCAACGGCCAGACCGTCACGCAGGGCTGGAGCGCCGACTGGTCGCAGTCCGGCCCGGCGGTCTCCGCGAAGAACGCGGCGTGGAACGGCACCCTCGGTGCCGGCCAGAGCACCGACATCGGGTTCAACGGCTCCCACACGGGCACGAACAACGCGCCCACCGCCTTCACGCTCAACGGTGCGACCTGCGCCATCGCGTGACCTAGCGGCATGACGAGCGGGGGTCCTCCAGCCAGGAGGGCCCCCGCTCGACCGTTCCGACCGACCACCTGAGGAGAACCGTGTCGTCCACCCATCGCCTGCGCGCGCTCGCCACGAGCGTCGCCGCCACCGCCGCCCTGACGGCGCCGCTCGTGCTCGGCGCCGTCCCCGCCCACGCCGCAGCCGGCGACGACTGGCTGCACGTGACGGGCAACAAGATCGTCGACGAGGCCGGCAAGGAGGTGTGGCTGACGGGCACCAACTGGTTCGGGTTCAACGCGAGCGAGCGCGTCTTCCACGGCCTCTGGTCGGGCAACATCGACACGATCACCAAGAGCATGGCCGACCGGGGCATCAACACCGTGCGCGTGCCCATCTCCACCCAGCTGCTGCTCGAGTGGAAGGCCGGCACCTTCCTGCAGCCGAACGTCAACACGTACGCCAACCCTGAGCTGCTGGGCAAGAACAGCCTGCAGATCTTCGACTACTGGCTGACCCTCTGCGAGAAGTACGGGATCAAGGTCTTCCTCGACGTGCACAGCGCGGAGGCGGACAACGCCGGCCACGTGTACCCGGTGTGGTGGAAGGGGTCGATCACCACCGAGGACGTCTACGCCGGCTGGGAGTGGGTGGCCGAGCGGTACAAGAACAACGACACGATCATCGGCGCGGACGTGAAGAACGAGCCGCACGGCACGCAGGGTGCCACCGAGCGCGCCAAGTGGGACGGGTCGACCGACAAGGACAACTTCAAGCACTTCGCGCAGACCGCGGGCCGCAGGATCCTCGCGATCAACCCGCACTGGCTGATCTTCGTCGAGGGCATCGAGGTCTACCCGAAGCCGGGCGTGCCGTGGACCTCGACGGGCCTGACGGACTACTACGGCACCTGGTGGGGCGGGAACCTGCGCGGGGTGAAGGACTTCCCGATCGACCTCGGAGCCAACCAGGACCAGCTGGTCTACTCCCCGCACGACTACGGACCGCTGGTGTTCGACCAGCCGTGGTTCCAGGGCACGTGGGACCGGACCACGCTCGAGCGTGACGTGTGGGACCCGAACTGGCTGTACCTGCACAAGCAGAACACCGCGCCGCTGCTCATCGGTGAGTGGGGCGGCTTCATGGACGGCGGCCGCAACGAGAAGTGGATGAAGGCGCTGCGCGACCTCATCGTCGAGCGACGGCTCAGCCACACGTTCTGGGTGCTCAACCCGAACTCGGGCGACACCGGCGGCCTGCTCAACCACGACTGGACAACGTGGGACGAGCCCAAGTACGCGCTCCTGAAGCCCTCGCTGTGGCAGGACGGGGGCAAGTTCGTCAGCCTCGACCACACGGTCAGGCTCGGCGGGGCGGCCAGCACCACGGGCAAGTCCCTCTCCGAGGTCGGCGGGCAGCCGGGCGACGTCACCGCTCCGAGCGTGCCGACGAACCTTGCCGCGGGGACGCCCTCGACCACGAGCGCGCCGCTGACCTGGTCCGCGTCCACGGACTCCGGGTCGGGGGTCGCGGGGTACGAGGTCTACCGCGGGACCACGCTCGTGGGGACGACGACGTCGACCGGCTTCACGGTGACCGGGCTGACGGCGGACACGTCGTACTCGTTCACGGTGCGGGCCAAGGACGCCGCCGGGAACGTGTCCGCGGCCTCGACTCCGGTGACGGCGCGGACCGCGGTCGGGGGCACGTCCGACACCGTGGCACCGACGGCGCCGAYCGGTCTGGAGGCCGGCACGGGGACGACGACCACGATCCCGCTGCGATGGACGGCGTCCACGGACAACGTGGCGGTGACCGGCTACGACGTCTACCGGGCGGGCACGCTCGTCGGCAGCAGCACGACCCCGAGCTGGACCGCGACGGGCCTGGCCGCGGGGACGTCCTACGTGTTCACGGTCGTGGCGAAGGACGCTGCCGGCAACCGGTCCGCACCCTCCGCCGCGCTGACCGCGTACACCGCCCCGGACGTGGTCACGGGCTCGTGCGCCGTGACCTACGCGGCGAACAGCTGGAGCTCCGGGTTCACCGGGTCGATCCGGATCACGAACACCGGGACGTCCGCGCTGGCCGGGTGGACGCTCGGGTTCTCGTTCGCGAACGGGCAGACCGTGACGCAGGGCTGGAGCGCGACGTTCACCCAGACCGGGTCGGCGGTCACCGCGACGGGTCTGGCCTGGAACTCGACGCTCGCGCCCGGGGCGAGCACCGAGATCGGGTTCAACGGCTCGCACGCCGGCACCAACACCGCGCCGACCGCGTTCACGGTCAACGGCGCGGCCTGCACCGTGCGATGACGCCGTGGGGCGCGGG
>NZ_JBFUHU010000311.1:0-4460 GCF_056402235.1 Cellulomonas sp. P4_B5_2 | reverse complement strand
CCGTCAGCACGCGGGCGAGCCGCGCCCACGCGGTCTCCCGGTAGGGCTCGTCCGCGACCAGCTCCTCCAGCACTGTCACCGCCTCGGCCGACCGACCGGTCGCGTGCAGAGCGGCGGCGAGCTGCTCCCGGGCGGCGGACCGGGCCTCGTCGAGCCGCAGTGCCTCCCCCCGCACCGCCACGAGGTCCGCCGCCCGACCGAACGCCGCGCCACGCCACAGCGCCAGCGCCTGCTCGAGCAGCCGCACCGCGTCCGTCGCCGGGCCGGCGGCCGCGTCCGCGACGAGCGCCTCGAACCGCGCGCCGTCGACCCGGTCCGCTTCGAGCTCCAGCAGGTAGCCCCCGTCGACCGCCCGCAGCGGGATGCCCTGCGCCCGGCGGAGCCGGGACGCGTGGGTGTGCAGCGTGTGGATGGCGGTCCGCGGCGGGTCCTGTCCCCACAGCGCCTCGACGAGCACGTCGGCCGGCACGACGCGCCCGCGCCGAGCCACCAGCACCGCGAGCAGCGCACGCTGCTGGGCGCCGAGCACCTCGACGGTCCGGCCGTCCTCGCGCAGCTCGAGCGGGCCGAGCACCCCGACCTCCATGCGCCGATGCTACGAGGGCGGCGTACCCGTCGTCCGCCCCTAGGCGCCGTCCAGCGTCACCCACTGCGACCGCCACTCGGGCGGGTCGAACGGCTCCGCCCAGTACGCGGTCTCCCGCGCGATCTTCCCGTCCCGGAGCTCGAAGATGAACGTGCTGTGGAACACCGGCCCGTCGTAGTCGAGAGTCGCCTCGGCCACGACCAGGTCACCCGCCGCGAGCATCCGCCGCGGGGTGATGGTGGGCAGCACCGGGAACGCTCCGTAGACCCCGCGGCGGGCGTCACCGCCGACGATCCGCTCGCCCGACTGCGGCCAGTCCATCACCGCGTCCTCGTGGAACAGGTCGTCCATCACCTCGATCTTGCGGTCGTTCAGGCACTGGATGAGCCGCTCGACCACGGCCCGGTTCTCGTCCTCGCTCATCGGGCTCACCTCTGCCGGGCGTAGTCGCTGGCGCCGTACCAGTCGACGACGACGACGGGCTCGTCGCCGAGCACCCAGGCGTCGTGCCCCTTCGGCAGTGATGTCACGTCGCCGGCGGAGGCGATCATCTCGGTGCCGTCGTCCATGCGGATCCCCATCCGACCGCTCACGTGGTACTGGAAGTGCGGCGCCTCGCAGCTGGGCGTGCCCGCGGTCGGCTGGACGTCGACGGACCACCGCCAGCCCGGCTCGAACACCAGGCGCCCGACCTCGCTGTCTCCCACCGTCACGATCTCGGCTCTGCCGTGCGGGAACTCCCGCGTCTCGTCGGGTGCCTGGAACGTCTTGTGCGCGGTCTCCTGCATGGTCCGACCTCCTCGTCGGCGGGGCGCTCTGCCCCGGTATGGACCCTTCCTGGTATCCTGACCTTCTAGTAGGTAGGTGTCAATGACTCTCACCCGACGGAGGATGCGGACATGACCCCGATCGACGCCCCACCGACGGCCGACACCCGCACGCGGATCCTCGACGTCGCCGAGCGCCTGGTCCAGACGCGCGGCTTCAACGGGTTCAGCTACGCGGACGTCGCCTCGGAGCTCGGCATCGCCAAGCCGAGCCTGCACTACCACTTCGCGACGAAGGCCGACCTCGGCGAGGCCCTGATCCGCCGCTACGCCGAGCGGTTCGCCGTCGCGCTCAGCTCGATCGCCGAGCGCCCCGACGACGCGCGCCGCAAGCTCGACGCCTACGTGGCCCTCTACACCGACGTCCTGCGCGACCAGCGGATGTGCCTGTGCGGCATGCTCGCCGCGGAGTACCCCACGCTCCCCGCCCCGATGCGCGCAGCGGTCACCACGTTCTTCGACGACAACGAGGCGTGGCTCGAGCAGGTGCTCGACGCCGGTCGCGACGAGGGTGCGCTCCGGCTCACCGGCCCGTCGGACGAGGCCGCCCGGATCATCGTCGGCGGCCTCGAGGGCGCCATGCTCGTCGCCCGCTCCCACGGCGACCCGGCGCGCTTCGAGACCGCCGCCGGGCGCCTCCTCGCCGATCTCACGGGGGTGGCACCCGCGGGCCCGGCCGAGCCTCGGTGACGTAGCCGCAGCACCGCAGGACGCGCGCCCGGTCGAGCGGTCCGCCCCTGTCGGAGCCGACGACCATCCGCACGTGCGGGTCGCGGAGGAGGCCGCTCGGGTGCCCCGGCTCGTCGACCGGCGAGAGGTCTCCGTCCGGGAGCTCGCTCCGGATCCACTCGGCGAGCGCGGGCCACCTCGTCGCCACGACCGTCCACAGGGCGAGGGTCGTGGGCTCGAGCGGCTCCAGCTCCGTCAGGCGTGCGGCGAACGCCACGTTGTAGGCCATGAGGAACCGCTTGGTGGCGCGGGGGTTGGGCTCGAGCAGCTCCGCGTACTGCTCCAGGATGTGGCTCTGCTGCGTCGCGCGCTCGGGGTTGGTGCGCCGCGCCTCGAGCACCGCTTCGGCCAGCCCCTGGCGGGTCGTGTCGCCCAGACCGCGCGCCTCGCTCATGAGGTCGACCATCCGCTCGTCGAGCGATCCGGGGCCGACCTCCTGCGGCGCCTCCCGGATCCGGGCCAGCAGCTCGGCCGCACCCGTCCCGCCGGCGCCGTCCTTCGGGGCCACGTCCAGCAGCCCGGCGAGGTAGCCGGAGACCTGGGTGCGGTTGAGCGTGGGCAGCTCGATGCGGAGTTGGAAGAGCTTGTCGAGGAACAGGTGGCCGAGCGGCCTCCCCGGTTCGCTGACGTACGGCGAGAACACGCGGTAGGCGTCCTCGTAGGCAGCACGCAGCCAGCGCCCGTCGCCGACGGCAAGCACGACCAGTGCGGGGATCGGGTCTGCGCCGGCGGCCGCACGGCGCCGGGACCGCCGGGTCGACCGCTCCGGCCCCCGACGCAGGAGCGTCTGGACAGCGTCGAGCAGCTCCACCGCGAACCGTTCGTTGCAGCGGTCGAGGTCGTCGAGCACCAGCAGCACGTCCTTGGGGCTCTCCCGGCGGATGGCCCAGATCTGCTCGGCCACCTCCTCCATGGGGTTCTCGTTCAGCCGCTCGTGCACGCGGGCGCCCTGCAGGGAGCCGAGCGACAGGAACTTGCTGCCCAGACCCCCGATCGCCACCGTGAACGCGACGACCCCGGTGAGCACGGTCATGGTCGCGCGCGGGTCTCCCTGCCACAGCCAGACCGCCACCAGGACGATGAGGACGAGTGCGGGCGGCAGCCAGATGCGCCAGAGCCGACGTGCCGAGGCGAAGAACCGGCGCACGGAGAACCCGACCCGGCGCCGAGGGCTCAGCGACGCCCGCACCCCCTCGCGGAGATGCCCCAGCACCGCCCACCATGCGGGCGACAGCTGTGACGACCTCCACGCGTCGAGCTCGATGACGGTCCACGCGCGCAGCGTCGGGTCCTCCGGCGTGGCGAGACGCTCACCGATGAACCCGACGAGGCTGCTCTTGCCCGCTCCCCACGGCGCGTCCAGATGGACGGCGAACGCCTCGTCCGCCCGGTCGGGCGCGTCGGCCAGCTCGCGCAGCAGGATCGCCACCTCGGTGGCGAGGCTCGCGCGGCCGAGCAGGTCGTTCCGGGCCGGCTGGTCATGGACCAGCCTCGTCCTGCCCGTGGACGTCTCGGCCGCGGCGTCGGGACTGGGCGACGTGGTGGCCGGTGGAGGCGCCGACGCCTCGGACCGCGGACGGGCCTTCGTCCGGCCGGACGCCGGGGCTACCGACTCCGGCGCCTCGGACGGCAACTCGGGCACCTCACCCGCGAGCTCCTGCAGCCGGCGCTCCAGGAGCTCCTGCTCGACCCTCGAGGCGACGACGACATGCAGCCGCGCGCCCGGTGCAGCCGCCCGGACGAACCCGTCGACGAGCGCCTCGAGCGCCACCTCGGGAGTCAGGTTCCCCGCGCCCGCACCCAGCGCGGGGGTCAGGACGTCGTCGATCCCGTGCTCGTGCGTCACGGTACCGATCTGCTCCGCGAGGCGGCCGATCACGCTCGGCTCCGCCGGTGCACCTGCCGCGGCCACCGTGGCGGCGACGGCCACGCGTCGCACGTACTGCGACTTCGGCACGTCGAGCATCACGAGCCGGCCCAGCGTGGTGCCTGGGATCGGCAGGTCGACCCCGAGGCTCAGGAGGAACGTGTGCCACGGATCGCCCAGGGTTCCGAGCGCGGTGGTCGGAAGCACCAGAAGATCGGCAGGCAGCGCCAGCACGTTGCCGAGGACCACGTCCACGACCGGGCGGCGTCTCTCCTCCACGGCATCCCCCCGCGCGCGCCGCCCGCGGGTCACGCCCGCGCGGGACGTCACCCGGTCTGCACCCCGATCGTCGCAGTGCGGGTGCCCACGGGGCAACGCCGTCGCGCTCCGGGCCGGAGACGCCGTTCGGCCCCGGCGCGACGTGCGCCGGGGCCGAACGTGGTGGTACGAG
>NZ_JBFUHU010000310.1:0-4502 GCF_056402235.1 Cellulomonas sp. P4_B5_2 | reverse complement strand
CGCGTGCTGTTCGGGTGAGGCGCATGGTGATCCTTCCGAGGACGGGACAGGGATGGCGGGGGTCAGGTGGTGCGGCTGTTGTCGAACACCTTGAGCAGCTCGTCCGGGGCGGCCAGCATCGTGCGGCGGCCCAGGATCGCCAGGACGACGAGGGTGAGGACGAACGGCACGGCGTTCAGCGCGAACTGGTTGACGGCGATGCCGGAGGTCTGCAGGACGGAGGCCAGCGACAGCGCAGCGCCGAACAGGTACGCGCCGGCCATGATGCGGACCGGGTTCCACATCGCGAAGATCACCAGGGCCACGGCGATGAACCCCCGACCGGCGATCATGTTCTCGAACCAGCTGTTGGCGTAGGCGATGGAGATGTGCGCGCCGCCGATCCCCGCCAGAGCCCCACCCGCGACCGTCGCGCAGTACCGCACGGCCTGGACGGAGTACCCGTTCACCTCCAGCGCCTCCGACCGCTCGCCCGCCGTGCGCACCAGCAGTCCGACGCGCGTGCGGAACAGCACCCACCAGATGACCGGCGCCGCGACGTAGGCGACGTAGACCAGCGGGTCGTGGTCGAACAGGATCGGGCCGAGCCCGGGGATCTCGCTCAGCCCCGGCACGGGGACGGGCGTGAACGCGTTGATCTGGCGGCTGACGTAGGAGACCCCGAACAGGGACGTGACGCCGAGTGCCAGGAAGTAGAGGGTGAGCCCGCTGGCGAACTGGTTGGCCCGCCGGCTGACCACGAGGACCGCGTGCACCAGGCTGAGCAGGGCGCCCGCGAGCGCGCCGCCCAGGACGCCGAGCCACGGGTTCCCCGTCTCCGCCGTCACCGCGTACCCGCCGAGGGCACCCAGCAGCATCGCGCCCTCGGTGCCCAGGTTGATGACGCCGCCCCGCTCGGAGATCGTCTCCCCGAGGCCCGCGTACATGATGGACGTGCCGCCGCGCACTGCCCCGGCCAGGATGTCGATGATCACGAGCGCACCTTCCGCGGGCCGGTCCAGCCGAGGACGGCCAGCAGGACGAGCCCCATGAGGATGTTGACGCTCGCCGCCGGCAGGCCCGAGCCGATCTGGAGGCTGTTGCCGGAGACCGCGATCGCGGCCAGCACCAGCGACGCGAGCAGCAGCGGCAGGGGCTTGTGCCGAGACAGCCAGCTGGCCAGGAACGCCACGTAGCCGATGGTCAGGCCGAACGTCGGCCGGAGCTTGTACTCCATCCCCGCGAACTGGATGAACCCGGCGAGCCCGGYCAGCGCACCGCCGAGGAGCAGCGCGGTGAGCAGCAGCGTGACCACCGGCAGGCCCGCGCGGCGGGCGGCCTCGGCGTTGCCGCCGACCACCGAGAGCCGGAAGCCCCACGTGGTGCGGGTCAGCGCGAACCACACGGCCCCCGCGGCGACCACCGCGAGCGCCACCCCGACGTGGATCGCGGTCCCGGCGAACACCGGGAGCTTCATCGCGTCGTTGAGCTCCACGCTCGTGGACTGCCCGAGGGCTGCCGGGTCCTTCCAGGGACCGAGGATGAGGAAGAGCATCGAGTAGAGCGCCACGTAGTTGAGGAGAAGGGTGGTGACTGCCTCATTGACCTTGACGACGAGGCGCATGGCGGCGGCGATGCCGGCCCAGGCCGCGCCCGCAGCCATCGCGGCCACGATCATCAGCAGCATGATCAGCCACGGCGACGCGACCGGCGTGAGCCAGAGCGCGACACCCGCCGCGGCGACGCCCCCGATGATCAGCTGACCCTCGCCGCCCACGTTCACCAGCCCCGCGCGCGCCGGCACGACGACCGCGAGGCCCGCGAGCGCGATGGGCGCCGCGCGCAGCACGATCTGCTGGAACTGCCCGGGCTGCGTCAGGGTCGACGTCCAGATGTCGGCGTACACCGCGAACGGGTCCGCGCCGTTGGCCAGCACGAACGCCCCGAAGACCACGAGGCCGGCGATCAGGGCTCCGACCCAGCGCAGGAGCGCGGTTCCGCGGGGCCACACGCGACGGGTGGCGTCGGCAGCCGGCGCGGCCGCGGCGGACGCGGGGGCCTCCTTCGCCACCTCCTGGCTCATGCGACACCTCCGAGCATCAGTCGTCCGAGGGACATCCGGTCGGCGTCGGCCGTGTCGACGACCCCGACCACGTGCCCGTCGTGCATCACGGCGATCCGGTCGGCGACGGCGATGAGCTCGTCCAGGTCCTCCGAGACCATGAGCACACCGGCCCCGCGGGCCCGGTGCTCGAGCAGCAGCTCCTGCGTCCGGCGGGTGTTCGCGACGTCGAGGCCGCGGCTCGGGTAGGCCGCGACCACGAGGGCGGCGTCCTGACCGAGCTCGCGGGTGAGCAGGACCCGCTGGATGTTCCCCCCGGACAGCGACGAGAGCGTGCGCCTGGTGGGCGCCATGTGCAGACCGACGCGCTCGTCCAGCACCGCGGTGCGCGCACCGACGGCCGGCCAGTCGACGCCGAGCCCGCGTCGGGGCACCGCCCGGCCGTCGAGCACCATGTGCTCCAGCACCGTCAGCCCCGGCACCACCGAGTCCGCGACCGGGTCCTCCGGCACCGCGACCGCGGCTCCGTCCCCGACGTCGACCGACCCCGACGTGACCGGCCGGAGCCCGAGCGCGACCTCGCACAGCTCCTTCTGGCCGCTCCCCGCGACCCCGGCCACGCCGACCAGCTCGCCGGGGTAGACGTCGAGGTCCACGCCCTTGAGCGCCACGTGCCCGCGGTCGCCCAGCGCCGTGGCGCCCGCCAGCGTGAGCACCGGGTGGTCCCGCGGCGGCACCGCGGCACGCTCCACCGCGAGCGGCGGCACCCGCCGGCCGACCATCGCCTCGACCAGCTCGGCGTCGGAGAAGTTGCCGGGGTCCTCCGCGTTGAGGATCACCTGCCCACCGCGCAGCACGGTCACCTGGTCGGCGATCGCGCGCACCTCCCCCAGCTTGTGCGTCACGAGGACGACGCCCAGGCCTCGGTCGCGCAGCTGCGCCACGACGCCGAACAGGGCCTCGACCTCCTGCGGCGCGAGCACGCTCGTCGGCTCGTCGAGGATGACCAGCCGAGCACCGGTCATGAGGACCTTGAGGATCTCCGCGCGCTGCCGCTCGCCGATGGACAGGTGGCGGACCTGCGCGGACGGGTCGACCGCCAGCCCGTACGCCTCCGACGCCTCGGTGATGCGGGCAGCCAGCTGCGTGAGGCGCAGCCTCGGGCCCTCCGGGAGCGCGAGCGCGATGTTCTCGGCGACCGTGAGCGCGGGCACCAGTCGCAGGTCCTGGAACACCATGCCGATGCCGAGGGTGCGCGCGTCGGCCGGGCTGCCCGGTGCCACGGGGGCGCCGTCGACGAACATCCGTCCCTCGTCGGGCGTGTAGACGCCGTAGATCATCTTGAGCAACGTGCTCTTGCCGGCGCCGTTCTCGCCGATCAGCCCGTGCACCGTGCCGGGCAGGACCGTGAGGTCGACGTCCCAGTTGGCCTGCACCTCACCGAAGCGCTTGGACAGGCTGCGCACCTCGAGGAGCGCGGCCGGCTTGCCGACCCGGCCGCGTGCGCGGGCGACGGCGTCGGTGGTCATGGTCGGCTCGGCCGAGCAGCAGTATCCACAGCGGTATCCGCTCGTGTATCCATGCGGGGAGACTAGGAGCGTGATGTTTCGGACATTCGCGGCACACGTAACGCTTGCGTGTCCGGAGGGCGCCGGCCTTCCACCGTCCACCTACGCTCTCGCCATGCCCCGGACCCGCGTGCTCCTCGTGCACGGCGCAGCGACGACGGCACGGGTCTGGGACCCGGTGGCCGACCTCCTGCGCGCCGACGGGCTCGACGTCGTCGCCCCCGACCGCGCGAGCAGCGGCGACCTCGCCGTCGAGCTCGCCGCCCTGGCCGACGACGCCGCGGGCGCCGTCGTGGTCGGTGTCAGCGGGGGCGCCACCCTCGGGCTCGCGCTCGCGGCGTCCGACCGGGTGCTCGCGGCAGCGGTCCTGCACGAGCCGGCGGTCGGCTCCCTGGTCCCGGGCCTGCTGGACCACGTCGTCGCCGGGTACGCAGCCGGAGGTGTGCCCGGGTTCGGGGCGGCGCTCTACGGACCGTCCTGGGACCGGTCGATGGCGCCGACCGACCCGGGATCCGTCGGCCGCGACCTCGCGATGTTCCGGCGGTTCGAGCCCGCCGCTCCGAGCCCCGGGCAGGGGCGCGTCCTGGTCACCGTCGGCGAGCTCTCCCCGCCCGCGCGGCACCAGGCGGCGTGGGCGCTGCACGACCGGCTCGGCGTGGAGGTGCGGATCCTGCCCGCGACGGGGCACTTCGTCCAGCACGACAACCCGGGGGCGCTGGTCGAGGCGATCCGGTCCGTCCTCTAGCCCCGGAGCTCGGCAAGCCGCCCGGCGATCTCCGCCTCGTCGGCGTCGACCTCCACCAGCTTGTCGCGGCTGGTCGCCCCCGACACCAGCCGGACCTGCCGCGGCCGCACGCCGAGCGCCTTGGCGAGGGCGTCGAGCGCGGCCTGCG
>NZ_JBFUHU010000309.1:0-4504 GCF_056402235.1 Cellulomonas sp. P4_B5_2 | reverse complement strand
TCGGTAGGCCAGCACGAAGGCGCCTGCGAGGAGGCCGGCGGACACCAGCATCGTCGGCACGAACCCGTCGGGCGGGGCCACCGCCGGCTGGTCACCGCCCGCCAGCGACAGCAGCACCAGCGCGCCGACGACGACCACGACGGCGACGCGGTCGACGGCCCGCATCCGGGTCCCGAGCACGAACCGCGCGAGCACCACCACGACCACGAGCGACGACGCGATGATCGCCTGCACGACGAACAGCGGCAGCCGGTCCAGCGCGACGAGGGACAGCAGCCACGCGAGCCCGTCGACGGCGAACGCGGCGATGACCAGGGGCTGCGCGACCACGGCCAGGCCCGCGGTCCGGCGCGTGGCCACGGCCTGCATGATGGTGCTGACGCCGTAGCCGACGGACGCGACGACCGCCGCGAGCACCGCGAGCACGGCACTGCTCACGGGGCGGCCCCGATCGAGCCGAGGAACCGCCCGATCACCGGGATCTCCGTCACCCCCTCGGCGCCTGCCAGGACGAGCGCCTGCGTGGCGACGAACTCGACCGAGTCGAGCACCACGTACCGCGGCACCCAGCCGGGGTCGAACTTCTCGTTGAAGGTGCTGAGCGTGCCCATCTGCGTGCCCTGCGACAACCGCTGCAGGATCGGCCGGGCCAGCGCGTCCATGCGGGAGCCGGCCTCGGGGTCGCCCTCGAGCACCTCGCGCATCATCGCGAAGTTCAGGCCGAGCCCACGCTCACCGCGACCGGCGAGGTGGGCGATCGTCGCGACGATCGTGGCGTCGATGAGCCCGTTCGGCAGCCCCTCCGTGTCGGTGCGCCGCCGCATCACGTCGAGCGACCAGCCGCCGATGTCGGTGGCGGGGACCCACTGGCAGAAGGCGTCGACCCGGCCGGCAGGGTCCCGCGTGACGGAGAGCATCAGGCCGGTGTCTGCGGGCTGGAACAGCCGGGAGAGCGTCATCGAGAAGCCGCGTTCGACGTCCCCCTGCCGGGACTCGTCGCTCATCGACTGGATCATCGCCCGGAGCTCGCCGCCGATCGTCGCGGGGTCGTGGAAGGTGGTGACGTAGCCCGCGCGGGCGACCCGGTTCACCGCCTGGCGCAGCGACTTGTGGGAGCGCCCCTCGAGCGTGAACGTCGGGCAGTCGACGATGGCCTCGTCGCCCAGGTAGACGGTGCGCAGCCCGCTGGACTCGTACTCGGGGAGCCAGTCGGCCGCCGCGCCGATGACGGCCACCGACCACCCGAAGTCGTCGGCGTGGTCGAGGAACTCCGCCCACGCGAGCACCTTCTCCTCGGCCGGCCCGATGGGGTCGGGCGAGACCAGGCACACCCCACCGCGCACCGAGTGCGCGACCACCGACCGTCCGGTGAAGAACCAGTCCTTGTCGTCGCGGAGCGCGAAGTAGTCGAGGGTGCCGCCGCCGTGCTCCTGGACGACGAGCCGCGCGCGCTCCCGCTCCTCGAGGTGGTCCTGCGGGCTCAGCCGATGCGGGTGCCGCGGCGAGAGCAGGGACCAGAGCAGGGCTGCGAGCCCGCCGACGGCCAGCAGGTAGGTGACCGGCGCCAGGAACCGCCCCAGCCGTTCGATGTCCGCGTCGGAGGGGTCCGCGACGACCACCCAGACCACGAGCCCGGCGAGCAGGACGACGACGCACGCGGCTGCGACGACGAGCCCGACGACCGCCTGCCGGACCGCGTGCCGGGTGGGGAGCACCGGGAACGCGCTGCCACGGGCCGCCAGCCAGCCTGCGCCCACCGCGACGACGACCGCCGCCAGGAGGTCCGGGCCCTTCGCCAGGTGCAGCGCGGCGGAGACCGCGAGGGCCACGATCGTCGCGATCCACGCGAGCCGGTGCCCACGCCGCAGGCCGCGGGCGGTGAGCAGCAGGACGACGGACACGAGCACGAGCGTCGGCCGGGCCGTGTGCTCGACCAGCCCGGGGACGAGGTCCCGCACGAAGCCCATGCGCTTCCAGAGCGGGTGCACCACCGCCGACAGCAGCCCGAGGATCGCGAGGACGAGCACGACGCGCGAGGCCACCACCCGGACGCGGCTCCTGCGGCGCTGCTCCTCGATGGCCGACCGTGCGGAGCTGGGCGCGAGACCGGGGCTGGCCGTCATCGCCCCAGTGTGCCCGTCGGGACCTTCCCGGCGGCAGCCTGACAGGCTGGTCCCCGTACCGGGGGCGGAGAGGGGGAGCCGATGGTCCGTGCGGAGGACCCGCCCGGCAGCGTCCTTCCCCCTGACGTGCTGGAGGAGCTGAGCGCGGGCGGGGACTGGCTGAGCTCGTGGTGGACCGTGGTCGCCCTGCTGCTGCTCGCGGTCCTCGCGGTGCTCTGGGCGGTCCGTCGGCGCGCCCGGCACCGGCTCACGTGGCCGCAGTGGACCGCCGCGGTCCTCGCCGTCGCGCTGGCGGCCGGCTTCGTGGCGAACATCGCCGTGGGCTACGCGCCCGACATGGCGGCCGCCCGCGTGGCCCTGGCGAGCTGGGGGGTCGGCCCGGCCGCCGAGCCGCACGCGGCGGGCCCGCACGACGGCGGGGTCGAGTCCGTCCAGATCCCGGCGCCCGCCGCCGACCGCATGCCGGGCGACAGCCTGACGTGGGTCTACACACCGCCCGGATATCCCGACGGGTCGACGCGGTACCCGGTCGTCTACCTCGTGCACGGCACTCCGGGCGCGAGCGGCGACTGGTTCGCAGCAGGCGACGTCCCGCACGTCATGGACGTGCTGCTCGCCCACGGGCTGGTGCAGCCGATGATCGTCGTCGGCGTGGACGTCAACGGCACCGGACCCGGGGCGTCGGACACCGAGTGCCTCGACTCCACCACGGGCGGGTCGCAGGTCGAGACCTACCTGACCGACACGGTGATCCCCTGGGTCGACCGGGAGTACCGGACCGCCACGGACTGGCAGCACCGCACGGTCGGCGGCTTCTCGGCGGGCGGCTTCTGCGCGCTGGACCAGGGCCTGCGGCACCCCGAGCTGTACGGCGCGATCCTCGCGATCGAGCCGTACGGCGATCCGGGTGCCGGCGGGCGGGCGATGCTCGCGACGGAGGCCGAGTGGGACGAGCACGACGTCGTGAGCTACGCGCCGACGATCCCCCTGCCGCACGAGGTCGCGTTGTTCGTCGACATCGCCGGCCTCGAGCACGGCCAGCCCCGGCGGGACGGCACCGCGATCGCCGAGAGCCTGGCGGCGCGCGGGCAGGACGTGCTCCAGCGCGAGGAGGCCGGGCAGCGGCATACGTGGACCATGGCGCGGGTCGCGATCCCCTACGGACTGGTGTTCGCGTCCGCACACATGCCGTGAAGCGTTTAGGCGATGGAGAGCGCCTCCCCGACCTGGTTGTGTGACCACGCACCCGCCCGCCGGCCGGCCGGCGGAACGGCGGGCGGGTGCATCCACACGTCGACCGCCCGCTGCGCGGTCCCCAGATGCCCACGGAACGAGGAAGTCCCATGAGGTCTCGTAGGTCCCTGCTGTCCGGCGCCGTCCTGGCTGCCGCCGTCGTCGCGCTCGGTGCGACGTCGCTGATCACCACCTCCGCGCAGGCCGCGACGCCCCCCGGCCTGCACGTCTCCGGCACCCAGCTCGTGGAGAAGGACGGCACCCCGTTCATCGCACGCGGCGTCAGCCACGCCCACACCTGGTACGTCTCCCAGACGCCGGCCGCGATCCCCGCCATCCGCGCCGCCGGCGCCAACGCGCTGCGGGTCGTCCTGTCCGGCGGCGACCGCTGGACCAAGAACGACGCCGCCGACGTGGCCGGCATCATCAGCCAGTGCAAGGCCAACAAGCTCATCTGCATGCTCGAGAACCACGACACCACCGGTTACGGCGAGCAGAGCGGCGCGGTCACCCTCGACACCGCCGCCAACTACTGGGTCAGCATCGCGTCCGCGCTGCAGGGCCAGGAGGACTACGTCCAGATCAACATCGGCAACGAGCCGTTCGGCAACAACGCGACGACCAACGCCACCTGGGCCTCGGCCAGCTCAGCCGCCATCGCCAAGCTCCGCGCGGCCGGGCTGCACCACAACATCGTGATCGACGCCCCCTCGTGGGGTCAGGACTGGGCCGGGATCATGCGCGACAACGCCGCGACCGTGGCCGCGTCCGACCCTGACAAGAACGTCCTGTTCTCCGTGCACATGTACGGCGTCTACAACAACGCGTCGACCATCAACGCCTACCTCGACGCCTTCACGGCCAAGGGCCTGCCGCTCGTCATCGGCGAGTTCGGCAACATGCACTCCGACGGCGACCCCGACGAGGACACGATCATGTCCGAGGCCGTCAAGCGCGGGATCGGCTACTACGGCTGGTCCTGGTCCGGCAACGGCGGCGGCGTCGAGTACCTCGACATGGTGACCGGCTTCAACCCGGCGCAGCTGTCCTCCTGGGGCACGCGGATCTTCAACGGCACCAACGGCATCAAGTCCACCGCGGTGACGGCCAAGGTCTACGGCGGCGTCCAGCCGACGACCCCGGCCCCC
>NZ_JBFUHU010000308.1:0-4506 GCF_056402235.1 Cellulomonas sp. P4_B5_2 | reverse complement strand
GTGGCTGGAGGCGGAGGCGTCGGGCGACGCGGTCCTGGCACTGGGACCGGACCGGATCTCCGAGCTGCTCGCCACGGTCGGTCTGAGCGTCCTGCCGTCCTTCCAGGTGCAGGACGCGGACGAGGCGGTGGCCGCCGCGGAGCGCATCGGGTGGCCGGTGGCGATCAAGACCACGGTCCCCGCCCTGCGGCACCGCGCGGACCTCGGCGGCGTGCGGCTCGACGTCGCCGACGAGACCGAGCTGCGCGCCGACGTGGAGCAGGTGCTCGCCCTCGCCGCGAGCCACGAGCAGGGGGACGTCGACGCGCCGCTCGAGGTCCAGGCCATGGCCCCGCACGGGTCGGCGTGCGTGGTGCGCTCGGTGGAGGACCCCCTGTTCGGCCCGATCATCAGCTTCGGGCTGGCCGGAGACGCGTCGGACCTGCTCGGTGACATCGCCTACGGCGTCCCGCCGCTCACCGACGTCGACGTCGCCGAGCTGGTCCGGACGGCGCGGGCGGCTCCCCGGCTGTTCGGCTACCGCGGTCTGCCCGCGCTCGACGTCGCCGCGCTCGAGGACCTCATCGCCCGCGTCGCGGTGCTCGCGGACGACCTGCCCGAGCTGCGCTCGCTCGAGCTCAACCCGGTCGTGGTCTCGGAGCACGGCGCGGTGGTGCTCGGCGCGCGGGTCGCGGTGTCGCGGGCCGACCGCGCGGACGCCACCCGTCGACTGTCGAGGGTGTGACGGTGCCTGGTCGCAGGCCACGGCCGTCGAGGTGGGAGGATGGGCGGGTGCCTGCTGCTGCTCCCGCCCTGCACCATGATCTCCACCGTGCCGGCTACTACCCGGAGCTCGTCGTCGACGTGCTCGACGTGGCCCTCGCCGACGAGGAGGTCGTGGCCCACCTGGTCCACCCCGAGACCACGTTCGACGCCGCCGAGGTCCGCCGCCACGTCACCGTGCTGGTGCTGACCCCGACCCGCCTCGTGGTCGCGCACGTCGACGACCACCCGGCCGATTCCGAGCACCCGTCGGCGTCCGCCTCGGCGACCACCGAGGCCGTGCCGCTCGCCGAGCTGACGTCGGTGGCGCTCACGCACGTGGTGCCTCTCCCGGAGAAGCACGAGCGCGGACAGCTCGCGCAGGAGCTGACCCTGGTGATCGGCTGGGGTGCGGTCTCCCKGGTGGACCTCGAGCCCGCGACCTGCGGGGACCCGAGCTGCGACGCCGACCACGGCCTCACCGGCACGCTCGCACCCGACGACGTCGTGGTCCGCGTGAGCGCCGCCGCGGAGGGGCTCGACTCCGTGCGTGCCGCCACGGCGTTCGCGCGGCAGCTCTCCGCCGCGAGCGCGCGCGCGCGATGACCGACCTCGAGGCGCCGGCGACGCCGTCACGGCTCCAGGACGCGCTCGACGCGGCGGACCTGGTGGCCCCGGGATCGCTGTTCCCGTGCCTCGGGCGCGTGCTGCCGGCCGTCGCCGCAGCGATCGGCGTCACGGACGTCCCGGAGGCGGACCTCTCGCAGCGGCTGCTCGGACTGCCCGACGCGTCGCGCGTCTGCGTGGTGCTCGTCGACGGCCTCGGGCACGCGAACCTCGCGGAGCGCGCCGGGCACGCGCCGTTCCTGCGCCGGCGTCTCGCCGACTCCTCGCCCCTGACCAGCACGTTCCCCTCGACGACCGCGACCGCGATGGGCACCTTCGGGGTGGCGCTCCCCCCGGGTCGCACGGGGATGCTCGGGTACACGGTCCGCGACCCCGCCACCGGTGAGCTGGGCAACCTCGTCAGCTGGACCGGGCTGCCGCCCGCCCGCGAGTGGCAGCGCGAGACGACGGTCTTCGAGCGGCTCGTCGACGCCGGCACGAACGTGACCAGCATCGGCCCTGCGCGGTTCTCGGGCTCCGGGCTCACGGAGGCCGCGCTGCGTGGCCCCACGTACAAGGCGGCCGAGTCGCTCGCCGCGCGGGTCGACGCCACGCTCGACGTGCTCCGCCGGCCGGGCGTCGCCTACCTGTACTGGGGCGACGTCGACAAGGCCGGGCACCGCCACGGCTGGGGGTCGTGGCAGTGGGGCGACGCGCTCGCCGAGGTCGACGCGGAGCTCGGCCGGCTCGCCCGGTCGCTGCCGCGCGACACGGTTCTGGTCATCACGGCCGACCACGGGATGGTCGACGTCGACCGGTCCCTGCGCTGGGACGCGGCGACCCACCCCGTGCTGGGCGACGGCGTCGAGCTCGTGGCGGGGGAGCCGCGCGCGCTGCACCTGCACCTCGAGCCCGAGGTCGACGCCGACCAGGTGGCGGACCGGTGGCGGGGCGTGCTCGGCGAGGCGGCGGTCGTGGCGACGCGCACCGAGGCCGCGGAGGACTCCTGGTTCGGCGACATCTCCCCGCACGTGCTCCCGGTGATCGGCGACGTGGTGGTGGCCATGACCGGGCGTGCCACCGTCGTCGACTCGCGCACCCAGACGCCCGCGTCGCTCGACATCGTCGGGGTGCACGGCTCTCTGACCCGCTTCGAGATGCTCGTCCCGTGCCTGGTGGTCGCCTGATGGCCGAGCTGGTGTTCTTCTCCGGCACGATGGACAGCGGCAAGTCGACGCTCGCGCTCCAGATGCACCACAACCACGCGGCGCGCGGGCGCGACGGGGTGCTGTTCACGCGGCAGGACCGGGCGGGGGCGGCGACCATCTCGTCGCGGCTCGGCCTGACCCAGCGCGCGCACGAGGTGGACGACTCGACGGACTTCTGGTCGGACGTCATCGCGCGTCGCACGCACGGGCGGCCGGTCGACTACCTGATCGGTGACGAGGCGCAGTTCTACACCGCCGCGCAGGTGGAGCAGCTGGCCCGGGTGGTGGACGAGCTCGGTGTCGACGTCTACGTCTTCGGCATCTCCACCGACTTCCGCGCACGCCTGTTCCCCGGCGCCGCCCGGCTGGTCGAGCTGGCCGACCGCGTGGAGATCCTGCAGGTCCGCGCGCTGTGCTGGTGCGGGGCGCGCGCGACGCACAACGCACGCACCATCGGCGGGACCATGGTGGTCGAGGGCGCGCAGGTGGTGGTCGGCGACGTCGAGGCCGGCGCCGACGAGGTCGGCTACGAGGTCCTGTGCCGACGGCACCACATGCGGCACATGACCGCGGCTGCCGCCCGGGCGTCCTCGCCCAGCCCGCAGACGCTCGCGTCCGTGGACGAGCTCACCATCTGACGCCGGTCAGCGACCGCCGGTCATTCTGGCTTCGCGCCGAAGACGATCTCGTCCCAGCTGGGTACCTTGGCGCGTCCGCGGCGGGACCGCGGACGCTCGATCTCGTCGTGGTCGGCCGCAGCTGCGGGCGTGGTGACCGGCTCCGGGACCGCGACGGGCGCCGGGTAGACCTGCGCCTCCGCGTCGTCGTCGGCGTCCACGGGGTGAGCACCGGGCACGGAGGCGTCCAGCCGACCGAAGTCGAACGCGTGCTGGGGTCCGAAGCCCTCGAACTCCTCCGAGTCGTCCTCGTCGCCGAGCTCCACCGCCTGCCGCACGCCGCGACGGCTGCGCAGGTCGTCCAGGAGCGAGGCCGTCTGCTCCTGCGGGTCCGGGACGGGTTCGGGCTCGACCGGCTCGGGCGCGTCGTGCGCCCCGCGCAGGGTGGCGCCGTCGCCCTGGAAGTCGAACACCACGTCACGCACCGCCGCGAGGTGGCGCCGTGACACCGGCTCGTCGGGGAGCTCGGTCTCGGACAGCCAGCGTGCCTCGTCCTCGTCGGCGACGACCGTGCGCTTCGCCGGGTCGAACGTCCAGCGGGCCTCGTGCTCGGTCTCGTCGACGGCGAACCGGGCGAGGACGACCCACGGTCCGGACGACTCACGGGCGGCGTCCCACGCGAGCGACGCCAGCTCCACGCCGCGCGCGGCGAGCCGGTCCGTCACCAGGTCGCCGAGGGTCGGCGCACCGGTCTCCCGACCGACACGCGTGCCGCGGGCCTGCTCGGCGATGTGCTCCCGCTCGGCGAGCACCGGTCCCTCGTACCGACGGACGCGCTCCACAGGCAGTCCCGCGGAGTCCGCGACCTCCTGCGTCGTCGCACCGGCGCGGATCCGCGCCTGGATCTCCCGCGGGCTCAGCGTACCGGCGCTCTCCGCGCGCAGCTGCTCGAGCTGCGGTCGGTCGCGTCGCACGGCGGCACGCAGCGGTTCGTCGATGCGCACGCGGAAGCGTGCACCGTCCGGGGCCACCAGGACGAGGTGCTCCCCGTCCTCGTGCAGACCCACCAGCTCCAGCTCACCCATGCGACCTCCCGGTACCTCGGGCACGAGCCTGCCACCGATCCGGCCCCACGGCGCGCACCCGGGTCGGTGCGGCGCGGGATCGCGCCGCACGCGGCCGACGCTGCGATGATCTGCCGCGTGGACACGGACATCCCCTTCGAGCCCATCCTCGAGCTGATCGGGGTCTTCGTCGCCGACGCTGCGATGATCTGCCGCGTGGACACGGACATCCCCTTCGAGCCCATCCTCGAGCTGATCGGGGTCTTCGTC
>NZ_JBFUHU010000307.1:0-4521 GCF_056402235.1 Cellulomonas sp. P4_B5_2 | reverse complement strand
GAAGTACGCGGCCTGGACGCCGACGGTGGCCTGCGAGGCGATCATGAAGCCGACGACGATGACCAGGCAGATCAGGACGAGGTTGCCGGTGTTGAGGATGAGGAACGCCGGGACCGCGAAGAGCATGAGGAACCCGGTGACGATCAGGTACATCCGCTTGCGCCCGAACCGGTCGGACAGGATGCCGAACACGACGGCGGAGACGCAGGCGCACAGGGCACCGAGGAGCAGGAACTTCGGGATGAGCTTGGAGTCGACGTCGAGGTAGTTGATCAGGTAGGCGCCGATGAAGACCTGGAAGACGTACGAGTGCGAGTTCGCGCCGATGTTCATGAAGAACACGCGGGCGAGGTGCTTCTTGCCGTGCTTCCACACGTCGACGACGGGCGAGTCCTTCTTGGCGGCCTCGATCGCGCCCTCGGCCTTGAGCTCCTCGAAGACCGGGGACTCCTTGACCTTGCGACGGATCACGTAGGCGGCGATCGTCACGAAGATCGAGCTGAAGAAGACGAGACGCCAGCCGTAGGACAGCAGGGCCTCCTCCGGCATCATCTGCACGAGGATCCACACGACGGCGCCCATGGCCGCACCGGCGGCCGCGCCCACGAACACCAGCGACGAGAACCGGCCGCGCTTGCCCTTGGGGGCGGTCTCCGTCAGCAGCACGATGCCGCTCGCCTGTTCGGCGCCCGCGCCGAAGCCCTGCAGGAACCGGGCCATGAGCAGCAGGATCGGGGACCAGATCCCCACGACCGCGTAGGTGGGCAGCAGGCCGATCGCGAACGTCGCGGTGCCCATGAGGAACAGCGTGGCGACCATGACGAACTTGCGGCCGAGGCGGTCGCCGTACTTGGAGAAGAACAGTCCACCGAGCGGGCGTGCGCCGAAGCCGACGAACAGCACGCCGAACGACGCGWGCATCCCGGAGATCGGGTCCATGTCGGAGAAGAAGATCTTGCTGAAGATGATCGCCGACGCGGTGCCGAAGATCGTGAAGTCGAAGTTCTCGAGCGCGGTCCCGATGCCACCGGCCCAGGCTGCTCGGCGCAGGTTCTTCTGATCGACGGGGGGAAGGACGCCGTCCGCGGTCGCGGGCGGTGGCAGGACGATGTTTCCGGTCACAGGACACCTGTCTCATGGGAGCTCGCACGCCCTGCCGTCATCGGCCGGGCTGGAGACTCGGGGCGCGAGCAAGGTGCCCGCGGTCGCGCAGATCGAGACAGCCTTGTCTCGCGTCTAGCTGGCACTCCTTGTTCGGCTCACGACGTGAGCGCGTTCCCGGGGGGATCCTCGATGGAGGCTCGGGGCACTGGTGCTGCGCGATTCCGGAGTGCTGGTCTGTATGGAACTCAGTTCCGGTACGTGGAACAACGTAGAGCGGGCTTTCCACGGAACCAGGGGTCGAAGGTCCTGTTCGTCCGATCCGATCCGGTCCAGCGCCGACCCTGCTGATCCCGGAGGTGGGTCGCATCGGTTCGCCATTGACCGACCACTCCGACGGCCACCCCGCACATCCCGCGATGTGAGAAGCCGTCCCGATCGTTGACATCGTCGCGCTCGGAGCCGACCCTCCTGCGCGGGTCAGGAGCTCCGCCGTCTGGCTCGGCAGGCGGAGCAGCAACCCTCCGACGTGTGGGGTGCTCCCGAGCAAGACCCGGCCAGCCTGGACGGCGGGCGAACGTCGACCCCCAGGGATCAGCCATGTCCGTCGATCTCCTCCCGTCCACCGTCTCCGCGAGGTACGGCGGCGCGGCGCCCACCGACGTCGCCACCTCGGCCCCGTCCTGCCGTACGAGCAGCAGCAGGACGTCCTGCGCCGGTTCGCCGGGGAGGTCGTGCCGCTGGTCCGTGCCGAGGTGTCGACCACGCTGTGGGGCCCCGACGACCCCGGGCGCGCACGCGGGCTCGCGGCGGCGGACGCGTCTCTCGTCGGCGTCGGCGGCGGGACTACCCTGACCAGATGACCACCTCGCTCGAGCAGCCCGTGCACGACGCCGTCGAGACGCCCGACGTCGTCGCACAGGTTCGGGCGGTCGCGGAACGGGCCAAGGTCGCGTCCCGCGCGCTCGCCACGGCTACCCGGGCCACCAAGGACGCGGCCCTGCGCGGCATGGCGGACGCCCTCGTGGCGGCCACCCCCGAGATCGTCGCGGCCAACGCGGTCGACCTCGAGCGCGGCCGGAGCAACGGCACCTCCGCGGGCCTGCTGGACCGCCTCGCGCTGACACCGGAGCGCATCGTGGGCATCGCCGACGCCCTGCGTGAGCTCGCCGCCCTGCCCGACCCGGTGGGTGAGGTGGTCCGCGGCTCCACGTTGCCCAACGGCCTGCGCATGAGGCAGGTGCGCGTCCCGATGGGCGTGGTCGGCATGATCTACGAGGCGCGTCCGAACGTGACCGTCGACGCCGCGGGGCTGGCGCTCAAGAGCGGCAACGCCGTCATCCTGCGGGGCGGCTCGGCCGCGGCCGCGAGCAACGAGGTCATCGTCGAGGTGCTGTCGAGGGCGCTCGTCGCACAGCGGCTCCCCGGTGCGCTCGTGCAGTCGATCGACGCCTGGGGTCGCGAGGGCGCGGTCGCCCTCATGCACGCCCGCGGGCTGGTCGACCTGCTGGTGCCCCGCGGGGGAGCGGACCTGATCCAGACCGTCGTGCGCGAGTCCACCGTGCCCGTCGTCGAGACCGGCGTGGGCAACGTGCACGTCTACGTCGACGAGACCGCGGACCTCGCTGTCGCCATCCCGATCCTGCTCAACTCCAAGACCCAGCGCGTCGGCGTCTGCAACGCCGCCGAGACGCTGCTGGTGCACCAGGCCGTCGCCGACGAGTTCCTCCCGGTCGCCATCGCCATGCTGGCCGACGCGGGCGTCACCATCCACGGCGACGAGACCACCCTCGCGCTCGCCCCCGACGAGGCCGACTGCGTGCCGGCCACGGACGAGGACTGGGCCACCGAGTACCTGTCGCTCGACCTCGCCGTCCGGGTGGTCGACTCGCTCGACGAGGCCCTCGAGCACATCCGCGAGTGGAGCTCGGGCCACACCGAGGCGATCATCACGCAGGACCTGGCGTCCTCGGAGCGGTTCGTGGCCGAGGTGGACTCCGCGGCGGTCATGGTGAACGCCTCCACGCGGTTCACCGACGGCGGCCAGCTGGGCCTCGGCGCGGAGATCGGCATCTCCACCCAGAAGCTCCACGCCCGCGGGCCGATGGGCCTCGGCGAGCTCACGACGACCAAGTGGATCGTGCACGGCGACGGGCACGTCCGACCCTGATGCCACAGTCCCGCGTGCGACACTGTTCGCTCCCGCCCACCCCTGGAGGAATGTCGTGCATGCTGCCCTGATCGCCGCGGCTGAGGCCGCCGAGCACACCAACGAGCTGCCGTTCCCGCCCGTGGTGTTCGGTATCGGAGCGTTCGTCGGTCTCGTCGCCATGCTGCTCATCACGTTCGCCTTCCGCAGCGTCGGGACGCGCCACTGACCGACGTACCGAGAGGGACCGGACCGATGACGGAGCCGCCGCACAGGACACGCCTGGGCGTGATGGGCGGCACGTTCGACCCCATCCATCACGGTCACCTGGTGGCCGCGAGCGAGGTGGCCGCACGGTTCGATCTCGACGAGGTCGTCTTCGTCCCGACGGGGCGGCCGACGTTCAAGCTCCACCAGGACGTCACCGTGCCCGAGCACCGGTACCTCATGACCGTGATCGCGACGGCGTCGAACCCGAGATTCACCGTGAGCCGGGTCGATGTGGACAGGTCAGGTGTGACGTACACCGTGGATACGCTGCGCGACCTCAAGACGGCACGCCCGGACGCCGAACTCTTCTTCATCACAGGTGCGGACGCCATCGCGCAGATCGTGACGTGGAAGGATGCCGAGGAGCTCTTCTCGATGGCGCAGTTCGTGGCGGTCACCCGTCCCGGGCACGCGTTGTCGGTCGACGGGCTTCCCGCCGATCGAGTCCACGTCTTGGAGGTCCCCGCCCTGGCGATCTCCTCGACCGACGTCCGCGCACGTGAGCGCGCCGGGCAGCCGGTCTGGTACCTCGTCCCTGACGGGGTCGTCCAGTACATCGCCAAGCACAGGTTGTATCGAGGTCAGTCATGAGTGAACCGGGAGAGCGGCGGCGCCGCCGCGAGCTCCATCGCAACCCCGAGACGGGCGACGTCGCGGGTGCCGCACCCGACGCCGGGTCCGCGGCCGGTCCGGCGTCCCCGGGTGGTGCGAGCGCCGGTCAGGTCTCCCGCCGCGCGATGCGTGGTCAGGGCGGCGACGACACGCCTCCCCGCGGGACCGCGCCCGCACCGACGACCGACGCCAGCCGCTCCCGCCGCTCCATCCGCGACACCGCGCTCGACCCCACGAGCGCCCGGCCGGGCACGGCAGGCACCGGAACCCCAGCATGGTCGGCGGCCGCACCGAACCCGGCACCCAGCCGCCCTGCCGCACCGGCCGCAGCACCGCCGCGGCAGTCTCCGCCGGCCGGCGCCCCCGCACGGCCCGCCGCCGCTCAGCGC
>NZ_JBFUHU010000306.1:0-4547 GCF_056402235.1 Cellulomonas sp. P4_B5_2 | reverse complement strand
GTCGTCGGCCACCGTGAGATCCCCGCCGGTGCGCGGTTGCGCGGACCCGGCGGGGAGCTGCTCCAGGTGCGGACGCACGACCCCGCCGACGTCCTGGCCCTGCTCACCGAGCGCGAGGTCCGACACGTGCTCGTCGAGGGCGGGCCCACGCTCGCCGCGGCGTTCCTGCAGGCAGGGCTCGTCGACGAGGTGCACGCCTACATCGCCCCCGTCCTGCTCGGCTCCGGCCCGTCGGCCGTGGCCGACCTGGGCGTCACCAGCATCGGCGACGCCGTCCGCCTCACCACCCGATCCGTCCTTCCGCTCGGCCCCGACGTCTTCGTCGTCGCGACCGTCGACCCGCACAGCCCCACGGAGGAGCACTGATGTTCACCGGAATCGTCGAGGAGATCGGCACGGTCGAAGCGATCGAGCACGGACCCGAGGGGTCGGACGCGCGCCTGCGGGTCCGGGGCCCGCTGGTCGTCTCCGATGCCCACCTGGGCGACTCGATCAGTGTCTCCGGTGTGTGCCTGACGGTCACGGAGCTGCCCGGCGACGGCACGTTCTTCGCGGACGTCATGCCCGAGACCCTGCGCCGCAGCGCGCTGGAGGACGTCGGCGTGTCCAGCCCGGTCAACCTCGAGCGCGCGCTGCCGGTCGGCGGCCGGTACGGCGGGCACGTCGTGCAGGGGCACGTGGACGGCGTCGGCACGATCCTGTCCCGGTCGCCCGGGCCGCGCTGGGACGACGTCGAGATCGGCCTCGCGCCGGAGCTCGCGCGGTACGTCGCGGAGAAGGGGTCGATTGCGGTCTCCGGGATCTCGCTGACGGTCACCCATGTCACGGACGAGTCGTTCGGCGTCTCCCTCATCCCCACCACGCTCGAGGCGACGACCCTCGRCACCCTGGCGCCCGGCGCACGGGTCAACCTGGAGGTCGACGTGCTGGCCAAGTACACCGAACGGCTGCTCTCGACGGCCGGGATCCTGCGATGACCGCCCCCGCCGGAGTGCGCCTCGGCACCGTCGAGCAGGCCCTGGAGGCCCTGCGCGCCGGTCGGCCGGTGCTCGTCGCCGACTCGCCCGACCGGGAGAACGAGGCCGACGTCATCCTGGCCGCCCAGTCGGCGACGCCCGAGTGGATCGCCTGGACCATCCGGCACTCGTCCGGCTACCTCTGCGCCCCCATGCCGGCGTCGAGGGCGGACGCGCTGGACCTGCCGCTGATGGTCCCGCACAGCCAGGACCCCCGACGGACCGCGTACACGGTGACCGTCGACGCGGCCACGGGTGTGACCACGGGCATCTCGGCGTCGGACCGGGCCCGGACGCTCCGGGTGCTGGCCGACCCGGCGTCCGGCCGCGAGGACCTCATCCGTCCCGGTCACGTGCTGCCGCTGCGCGCGGTCCCCGGGGGCGTCCTGCACCGCGCCGGTCACACCGAGGCAGCCGTCGACCTGTGCCGGCTCGCCGGCCTGGAGCCGGTCGGGGCGATCGCCGAGCTGGTGAACGACGACGGGTCGATGACCCGGCTGCCCGTGGCGTCGGCGCTGGCGGAGGCCGAGGGTCTCGTGCTGCTGACCATCGAGGACATCGTCGCCTGGCGCACGCAGCACGGGGACGACGTGACGGCCGAGGTGGCCGTCGCTGCGCCGCCCAAGGAGCGCGTGCACGCCACGCACACCGCCTACCTGCCGACCAAGCACGGCGACTTCCGCATCCACGGCTACCGGGACCTGCGCACGGGCGCCGAGCACGTCGCCCTCGTCCCGACCGCCGGCCTCGCCGACGCGCCCGTCGTCCGCGTGCACTCCGAGTGCCTCACGGGTGACGCGTTCGGGTCGGCCCGCTGCGACTGCGGTCCGCAGCTCGACGCGGCCCTCGAGCTCGCGGCCGAGCAGGGCGGCGCCGTGATCTACCTGCGCGGGCACGAGGGTCGCGGGATCGGCCTGCTGGCCAAGGTCGCGGCCTACGCGCTGCAGGACCAGGGTCGGGACACCGTGGAGGCGAACCTCGACCTCGGGTGGCCGGCCGACCGGCGTGAGTACGGCGCCGCGGCCGCGATCCTCACCGACCTCGGGGTGCAGCGGGTGAGCCTGCTGACCAACAACCCGGCGAAGGTGGCCGGGCTGCGCGCGCACGGGATCGACGTCGCGGAGATCCGCAGCCTCGAGGTGGGGCGCACCCCGCAGAACGAGGCGTACCTGCGCACCAAGGCGACGTCGATGGGGCACCTGCTCCACCTGCCGCCCGGGACGGAGCGAGAGCCCATCGCGGTCTCGCCCGTCCACGCGACGCCGGCCACCCCCGGCGCCGACCACGAGGACCACGCGTTCGAGAGCCTGGAGGACCTGGCATGAGCGGTGCTGGAGCACCCACCCTGACCGTCGACGGGACCGGCCTGAAGGTGGTCGTCGTCGCCGCCAGCTGGCACACCGTCGTCATGGACGGCCTGCTCGCGGGGGCGCAGCGCGCGCTGGCCGCGGCGCACGTCGAGGACGTGACGATCGTCCGCGTGCCGGGCACGTTCGAGCTTCCGGTCGCCGCGCAGGTGGCCGCCGAGAACGGTGCCGACGCGGTGGTCGCGCTCGGCGTCGTGATCCGGGGCGGCACCCCGCACTTCGAGTACGTCTGCCAGGGCGCGACCCTCGGCCTCACGGACGTCGGCATCCGGACCGGCGTGCCCGTCGGGTTCGGCGTGCTCACCTGCGACAACGAGGAGCAGGCGCTCGACCGCGCCGGTCTTGAGGGCTCGCACGAGGACAAGGGCGCCGAGGCCGCGGAGGCCGCCGTCGCGACCGTGGTCGCCCTGCGCGCCCTGCGCGGCACGACGTCTAGAGTGCCCGCGTGAAGACCTTCGACACCCTGTTCGCCGAGCTCTCGGACAAGGCCGCCACCCGCCCCGCCGGCTCCGGCACGGTCGCGGAGCTGGACACCGGCGTGCACGGCATCGGCAAGAAGGTCGTCGAGGAGGCCGCCGAGGTCTGGATGGCCGCGGAGCACGAGTCGGACGAGCGGACGGCCGAGGAGATCTCGCAGCTCCTCTACCACCTGCAGGTGTTGATGATCGCGCGCGGGCTCACGCTCGCCGACGTCTACACCCACCTCTGAGGAGAACGACCGTGCTGAGGATCGCCGTCCCGAACAAGGGCTCCCTGTCGGAGCCCTCCGTCGAGATGCTCAAGGAGGCCGGGTACCGGCAGCGTCGCGACTCCCGCGAGCTGGTGCTGCCCGACCCGGACAACGACGTCGAGTTCTTCTTCCTGCGCCCCCGGGACATCGCCGTCTACGTCGGCGCGGGCACGGTCGACGTCGGCATCACCGGCCGCGACCTCATGCTCGACTCCGAGTCCGAGGCGGTCGAGCACCTGCCGCTCGGGTTCGCGCGCTCGACGTTCCGGTTCGCCGGGACGGCGGGGGAGTGGACCGACGTCGCGCAGGTCGGCGGACGCCGGGTGGCCACGTCCTACCCCGTGCTGGTCCGCTCGTACCTGCGGTCCCTGGGCATCGAGCCCGCGGGCGTGGTGCGGCTGGACGGAGCGGTCGAGTCCGCGATCAAGCTGGGCGTGGCCGACGTGATCGCCGACGTCGTCGAGACGGGGACCACCCTGCGTGCCGCCGGCCTCGAGATCTTCGCCGACCCGATCCTGCGCTCGGAGGCCGTGCTGGTGCGCCGTGCGGACGTCGACGAGCCCGCCGGTCTCGACGTGCTGACCCGACGCATCCAGGGCGTGCTCACCGCCCGGGAGTACGTGCTCATGGACTACGACGTGCCGCTCGCGCTGGTCGACCAGGCCGTCGCGATCACCCCCGGCCTGGAATCGCCGACGGTGTCGCCCCTGCACAACCGCGACTGGGCGGCCGTGCGGGCGATGGTCCGGCGCGACCAGACCAACCGGGTCATGGACTCCCTGTACGACATCGGTGCGCGCGCGATCCTCGTGACGTCGATCCACGCGTGCCGGCTCTGAGCGGTGAGCGGGGCGCAGGCGTGGATGCGCTGACCTCCCCGTTCCGGCCCCGCTTCGCGCGGGTGGTCACTCTCGCCCTGGCGGTGCTCGTGATCGGGTCGACCGTCGCGATCATGCTGGCCATGTCCGTGCTCTCCACGGGAGACCGCATCGGCTTCGCGCTGGTCGGCGGGCTCATCGTGTGGTTCCTCTGGCGGCAGGCCTCGGTCGTGGCGCGGGTGTCCGACGACGGGCTGGTGGTCCGGAACCTCGTGTTCACGCGGCGGCTCGAGTGGGCGGAGATCGTCTCGGTGCGCTTCGGCTCAGGTCGACCGTGGGTCCAGCTGGACCTGTCCGACGGCGACACGCTCGCGGTCATGGGGATCCAGCGCGCGGACGGCGCGTTCGCGGACGCGGAGGCCCGCCGGCTGGCCACGCTCGTGGCCATGCACACGGCGACCGCCCGGGACGACTGAGCAGACCCGGTCAGAGGCCGACGGCGTACACGCCCGCCGCTGCGGCGGCGAGGAACGCGGCGGGGTCCTGGTCGAGCGAGCGCCCCATGGTCGACAGCCGCACGGGCGTGGCCGCGAGCGCCGCGAGCAGAGCCGCGCCC
>NZ_JBFUHU010000305.1:0-4566 GCF_056402235.1 Cellulomonas sp. P4_B5_2 | reverse complement strand
GCGTCGGGGGGCGGGCGCTCACCGGGCGGGGGGGGATCCCGTTCCGCAGTGGCTGCCGGCCGCCGACGTCCCGCCCACTCGTGCGCGGGCGGGACGTCGGGGTGCGCAGTCAGACGGCGGGGAGGGGTTCCAGCTCGTCGGTGGGCTGCGCGCTGCGGCGGGCACGGACATCCTCCAGGGAGGTGCCGTAGTAGGCCGCTGTCATCAGGTCCTTCATGTCGTCGATCATCGGCATGCGGGGGTTCGCGGGGGCGCACTGGTCCTCGTAGGCACCCATCGCCACCTCGTCGAGGCGCGAGATGAACTCGTGCTCCGACACGCCCTGCGCCTGGAACGACGCCGGGATGCCGACCTTCGCCCGCAGCGACTCGACGGCCAGCGCGTAGGACTCGACGCCCTCGGCGGGGGTGGCCGCCGGCAGCCCGAGCATCGCGGCGAGCTGCTGGAACCGCTCGGGTGCCACGTAGTGCTCGTACTTGGGCCAGCTGGTGAGCTTGGTGGGCACCGTGCCGTTGTAGCGGATGACGTGCGGCAGCAGGGTCGCGTTCGTGCGGCCGTGCACCAGGTGGTGGGTCGAGCCGACCACGTGGGCCATGGCGTGCACGATCCCCAGGAACGAGTTCCCGAAGGCCATGCCGGCGATCGTGCCCGCGTTGTGCATCGACTCCCGGGCGTCCTGCGTGGCCGGGTCGGTCGGGTCGCCGTTCACGGACGCCGCGAGGTTCTCGAAGATGAGGCGGACAGCCTGCATCGCCATGCCGTCGGTGAAGTCGTTGGCGTAGACGCTGACGTACGCCTCGGTGGCGTGCGTGAGGGCGTCGAAGCCGGAGTCCGCCGCGAGCGAGGGCGGCATCTTCGACGTGAGGATCGGGTCGATGATGGCGACCGACGGGGTCAGCGCGTAGTCGGCCAGCGGGTACTTCTTGCCGGCGTCCGGGTCGCTGATGACCGCGAACGGCGTGACCTCGGCGCCCGTGCCGGACGTCGTCGGGATGCACACCAGCTGCGCGAGCTCGCCCAGGACGGGGAACTTGAACGCACGCTTGCGGACGTCGAAGAACTTCTGCTTCAGGTCGGAGAACTGGATCTCCGGGTGCTCGTAGAGCAGCCACATGACCTTGGCGGCGTCCATGGGCGAGCCACCACCGAGCGCGATGATCGTGTCCGGCTTGAAGTGACGCATCTGCGCGGCGCCGGCCTGGACCGTCTTCACGGAGGGCTCGGGCTCGACCTGGTCGATGATCTGCAGCGCGACCTTGTTCATCCGTCGGCCGAGCACGTCGATGATCTTGTCGACGAAGCCGAGGGTGGTCATGGTCGCGTCGGTGACGATGGTGACGCGCTCGACGTCGGGCATGTCGGCCAGGTAGCGGATCGCGTTCGGCTCGAAGTACGTCTTGGCCGGAACCTTGAACCACTGCAGGTTGTTGTTGCGCCGGCCGATCCGCTTGATGTTCACCAGGTTGACCGCCGAGACGTTGTTGGACACGGAGTTGGAGCCGTACGAACCGCAGCCGAGCGTCAGCGACGGGATGAACGCGTTGTAGATGTCGCCGATCCCGCCCAGCGAGGAGGGCGCGTTGGCGATGACCCGGACAGCCTTGACGCGGCTGCCGAACTCCTCGGTCAGGGCGTCGTTCTGGGTGTGGATGGCCGCGGAGTGACCGAGACCGTCGAACTCCACCATCTGCTCGGCCAGCGTGATGCCGTGCTCGGTGGACTCGGCGCGCAGGACCGCGAGCACCGGGGCGAGCTTCTCGCGCGTCAGCGGCTCGTGCGGGCCGACGCTGCTGACCTCGGCGAGGATGATCGAGGTGTCGGCAGGAACAGTGAAGCCGGCCTTCTCGGCGATCCACTGGGGGCTCTGGCCGACGACCGAGGCGTTGAGCTTCGCGTCCGCGCAGTTCTTGCCGTCGGCCTCGACACCGAAGATGAAGTTCTCCAGGAGGGCCTTCTCCGCGGCGTTCGCCCGGTAGGCGTGCAGGATGGCGAACTCGGCCATGGCGGCGTCGTAGATGACGTCGTCCAGGATCACCGCCTGCTCAGAGGCGCACACCATGCCGTTGTCGAATGCCTTCGACAGGACGACGTCGTTGACCGCTCGCTTGAGCTTCGCGGTCTTCTCGATGTACGCGGGAACGTTGCCCGCCCCGACGCCGAGCGCTGGCTTGCCGCACGAGTAGGCCGCGCGGACCATCGCGTTGCCGCCCGTCGCGAGGATGAGCGCGACGCCGGGGTGGTTCATGAGGGTGTTCGTCGCCGTGATCGACGGCGACTCCACCCACTGGATGCAGTGCTCGGGCGCACCCGCTGCTACTGCGGCATCGCGGACCACGCGAGCGGCGGCGACGGACGAGGCCTGCGCGCTGGGGTGGAAGGCGAACACGATGGGGTTGCGCGTCTTCAGCGCGATGAGGGACTTGAAGATCGTCGTGGAGGTCGGGTTGGTCACCGGGGTGACGCCACAGATGACCCCGACGGGCTCCGCGATCTCGGTGATGCCGGTCAGCTCGTCGTGGCTGATGACGCCGACCGACTTGAGCGTGGACATCGAGTTGGTGACGTGCTCGCACGCGAAGATGTTCTTGACGGCCTTGTCCTCGAAGACGCCGCGGCTGGTCTCCTTGACCGCGAGGAGCGCGAGCTCCCCGTGCTTGTCCAGGGCGGCGACGGACGCCTTCTTCACCAGGTGGTCGACGTCCGCCTGAGTGAAGCGGGCGTACTCGTCGAGGGCTTTGCTGGCGTTCGCCACCAGCTGGTCGATCGCAGTGTCGGGCTTGGTCACGGTCACCGTTCAACTCCTAGTCGAGGCCGGTCAGGGCCGCTCTGCGACCCTCTGCCTACGACGCTACGGAACCGACATGCCCGATGAATGGGCCGAACGTCTCAGGTTGGCCGCACGCGAGTGAGCCATGACGACGCGAGGCTCTCGTCCTCCAGGTCCAGCTCGCGCATCATCCGCCGCATGACCGCCTCGTCCAGGTCACCGGAGTCCCGCCGGTCCATCAGCACCTCCCGCTGCGCGGCGACGATCTCCCGGCGAAGCCGCTGGGTGCGCATTCCCTCTTCCGCGGAGAGACGGCGCGAGGGCCCGGTGCCGTCCGGCCGGTCGGGCACGCGCTCGTCGGCGGAGTCCGGGTCGAGCAGGCCGGCCGCTGCCGTGGCCCGCGCGCGCCAGACGCCGGACAGCCGGTCGATGAGCTCGTCGGCGCGCTCTGCTCCGAGGTCCCGGCTCCAGTCGTCCCGCTGGCGCTCGAGCACGTCGTGCACCGCGTCGGCGGTCGCCACCCGGACCTCGGCCTCCTGCGCGGCATCGCTCGCGGTCTCGTCCGCCGAGCCGACGCCGAGCCGCGTGATGACCCACGGCAGCGACAGCCCCTGGACCAGCAGGGTGCCGATGGCGACGGTGTAGGCGGCGAGCAGGATGGTGGCCCGCTCGGGGAACGGTGCGCCCGCGCTGGTCACCGGGATCGCGGCGGCCGCCGCCAGCGTCACGACGCCGCGCATCCCGGCCCACGACACCACGGCGGACTCGCGCGCGGACAGCGAGTCCTGGGGTGGTCGGTGGCTCCCGCGCATGCGCAGGTGGTCGAACCGCGCGGTGCCGAAGATGTACACCGGCCGCACCAGGACGGCGACGAGCAGGACCACCAGCGAGACCAGCACGCCGTGGCGCAGGCCCTGGTCGGAGGCGATGACGTCGCGCACCACCCACGGCAGCTGCATGCCGATGAGCGCGAACGTGAACGCCTCGAGCAGCAGGTCGACGGTGGACCAGATCGGTTCCTCGTAGAGCCGCGTCGCGTAGCCGGCCCGCGGCGAGGTGTGCCCGAGGTACAGCCCCGCCGCGACGACGGCGAGCACCCCGGAGCCCGCGATCTCCTCGGCCGACCAGTACGCCGCGAACGGGGTCAGCAGCCCGATCGCGGACGCGACCACCGGGTCGTCCAGCCGCAGCCGGACCGCGTGCACCACCCAGCCGATCACCAGCCCGACCGCGACGCCGACCCCGACGGCGAGCGCGAACGTGACCAGCCCGTCGGCGAACGCCCACGCGCCGGTGGCCACGCCGGCGAGGGCCACCTTGTAGAGGGTCAGCGACGTGGCGTCGTTGATCAGGCTCTCGCCGGACAGCAGGGTCATCACGCGGCGGGGAAGGCCGAGCCGCTTGCCGACGGCGGCCGCGGCCACCGCGTCCGGCGGCGCCACGACAGCGCCCAGGACGAGCGCGGCCGCGAACGGGACGGACGGCTCCAGCGACCAGAACACCAGCGCGACGGCGACCGCGCTGACCAGCACGAGCCCCACGCCGAGCCGGGTGATCGAGTTCAGCGACGTCCGGAAGTCGCGGTACGAGCTGGAGAGCGCGGCGGAGTACAGCAGCGGCGGGAGGACGAACTCGAGCAGGACGTGCGAGTCGATCTCGAACCGCGGCACGCCTGGCACGAACGACACCACGATGGCGACGGCGACGAGCACCAGCGGCGCCGGCCACCCCCTCCTGCGGCACACCGCGGTGACCGCGACAGCCCCGGCGACCAGCAGGAAGACGTGCACGTGCTGCAC
>NZ_JBFUHU010000304.1:0-4574 GCF_056402235.1 Cellulomonas sp. P4_B5_2 | reverse complement strand
GGCGTCAGGCATGCGCGCCACGACTCCCAGCCGGCGGCCCGGGCTGACCCCGAACCCCCTCAGGGTCAGTGCGGCGGCGACCGCTGCGGTCATCGTGCGGGGGCCGGCTCGTCCGACGCGGCCTTCTGCGCGGCGTTGTCGGCCTGCACCTGGTCGTCCGTCGGGAAGACCTGGACCGTGCCGTCGTCGTCGTCCTCGCGGCCCGGCGTCCGCAGGTTCCAGCGCGTGATGACGAACCGGAACAGGAAGTAGTACACGACCGCGTAGCCGAGCCCGATCACGATCAGCAGCAGCGGCATCGTGGCGATCCGGAAGTTCAGCAGGTAGTCGATCGCGCCCGCGGAGAACCCGAACCCGTCCTTGATGCCCAGCGCGTTGACCAGCGCCAGCGACGTGCCGGTGAGGATCGCGTGGATGACGTACAGCGGGTAGGCCACGTAGACGAACGCGAACTCGAGCGGCTCGGTGACCCCGGTGACGAACGAGACCAGCGCGGCCGAGCCCATGATGCCCGCGATGATCTTGCGGTTCTTGGCCTTGGAGGTGTGCACGATCGCCAGGGCGGCTGCGGGGAGCGCGAACATCATGATCGGGAAGAAGCCCGTCATGAACGTGCCGGCGGTCGGGTCACCGTGCAGGAACCGCGCGATGTCGCCGTGCCACACGTCGCCGTTGCCGTCCGTGTACGAGCCGAACTGGAACCAGGGCAGCGAGTTGAGCAGGTGGTGCAGGCCGATCGGGACGAGCAGGCGGTTCATGGTGCCGTAGACGAAGGCGCCGAGGATCGTCGAGCTGGTGACCCAGTCGCCGACCGCCGTGAAGCCGGAGTCGAACGCGGGGTAGATCAGCGCGCCGACGACGGCGACCAGGATCGCGGCACCCGCGGTGACGATCGGCACGAAGCGCCGACCGCCGAAGAACGCCAGGTACGGGGGCAGCTTGATCCGGTAGTACTTCTGGAACAGCAGCGCGGCCACGAGGCCCATGACGATGCCACCGAGCACGCCGTAGTTGATGAGCTCCTGCGGGTCGTCCCCGACCGGCTTGCCCAGCACGTAGGGCGAGAGCGCGTCGCTGACGCCCTTGAACACGAGGTACCCGATCACGGCCGCGAGGCCGGTGGAGCCGTCCGACTTGCGCGCGAACCCGACGGCGACGCCGACGGCGAACAGCAGCGCGAGGTTGGCGAACAGGGCGTTCCCCGCGGCGCCGAGGACGGCAGCCACGGGAAGGAGCCACGCGGCGTGGGCGCCGAGGCCGTCGGCGCCCAGCATGTCGGGCTGACCGAGCCGCAGCAGCAGCGCGGCGGCCGGCAGGGAGGCGATGGGCAGCATCAGCGAGCGGCCGATGCGTTGCAGCTGGGCGAGGCCGGGGATGCCCCGCTTCTGGGTGGCGTCGGCGGTGACGGTGGTCATGGAGCACTCCTCTATGGGTGGTCCTGAAGCTCTCGGGGGGGTGTCTGGTCTGGACCAGTTGCGAGCAGACTGGTCTAGACCTCATGATGTGTCAAGGGTCACGTCACGACGACGCAGACCGTCGTCGCAAAGGAGTGGCCGCGCGTGGACGAGTCGGAGCAGGGCAGCGCGCACAAGTACCTGACGGTGCGCGACCACCTGGCCACCCTCGTCGCCCAGGACCTCCAGGTCGGCGACGCGATCCCCTCCGAGCGGCACCTCAGCCAGCAGTTCGGCCTGTCCCGGATGACCGTGCGGCAGGCCGTCGACACGCTGGTCACCGACGGCGTCCTGGTCCGCGAGCAGGGGCGCGGCACGTTCGTCGCGCCGAAGCGCWTGGACTTCGAGATGCGGCTGACCACGTTCGGCGAGGAGATGCGCCGGCGCGGCATGGAACCCGCCACGAACGTGCTGACCGCTCAGGTCGTCTCCGCGACCCCCGACGTCGCCACCGCGCTCGAGCTCGAGCCCCGCCAGAAGGTGCACTTCCTCTACCGGGTGCGCAGCGCCGACGGCGTCCCCATCTGCATCGAGCAGGCGTGGGTGCCCGTCGCCCTGGCACCCACGCTCTTCGACGACGGGCCCCCGGCGAGCATGTACGAGGCGCTGCGGGACCGCGGGCTGGCCCCCGAGTGGGGCGAGGACACGCTGTCCGCCGACGAGGCCACCGACACGGAGGCGTCCCTGCTCGGGCTCGGCGACGCCCGTGCCGTGCTGCGCGCCGAGCGTCGCACCTACTCCGTCGACACCGCGACGATGTTCTCCCGCGCCTGCTACCGCGCCGACCGCTACAGCGTGTGGGTCCCGCTGCGCGCGCCGCGGCCCGCACTGGTTCCCCGACGACGGGCCGAGGGTGACCTCGAGCCGGCACACGCACCCACCACAGGAGGACGGCAATGAGGCCGCAGAGCAAGGACCAGGCGGCGGCGATCCTGGCCGCCCTCGGAGGCGTCGACAACATCGACGAGATCGAGCCGTGCACCACGCGGCTGCGGTCGCTCGTGCGTGACGCGAGCCGTGTCGACGCCGCCGGGCTGCGCGCCGCCGGCGCGTTCGGCGTCATGATCTCCGGGCGGGTGGTGCAGGTCGTCGTCGGCCCGCACGTCGACCTCATCGCCACCGACCTCGACGAGCTGATGTGAGGGTGCCAGACATGACGAAGGCCGAGAAGATCCTGGCAGCGCTGGGCGGGGACGCGAACGTCCTCGACCTCGAGCCCTGCATCACCCGCCTCCGGGTCGAGGTGGAGAACCCCGCGCTCGTCGACGAGCGCGGGCTCAAGGCGGCGGGCGCGATCGCCGTCGTGCGGTCCGGGGTCGCGGTGCAGGTCATCGTGGGGCCCGAGGCGGACACGCTGGCCTCGGACATCGAGGACCTCCGGTGACGATCCTGCTCACCGTGCTGTCCCCCGTCAGCGGCCAGGTGCTGGGACTCGGCGACGTCACCGACCCCGTGTTCTCGGCCGAGCTGGTGGGCCCCGGGCTCGCGCTCGACCCGGAGCGCTCCGCGACCGCCCAGGTGATCTCCCCCATCGACGGCACCATCGTCAAGCTGCACCCGCACGCCTTCGTCGTCCAGCACGACGACGGCCGCGCGGTGCTCGTGCACCTCGGCATCGACACCGTCGAGCTCGGTGGCACCGGGTTCACCCTGCACGCCACCGAGGGTTCGGTCGTCACCGCGGGGCAGGTCGTCCTGAGCTGGGACCCGTCCGCGGTCGCGGCCGGCGGCCGGTCGCCCGTGTGCCCGGTCGTGGGGCTCGAGGCCGGCTCCGACGCCCTCACCCGCCTCGCGCTCCCCGGCGACACCGTGTCCGCCGGCGAGCCGCTGCTGTCCTGGGCATGACCGCGCTCGAGATCGCGGTGCAGGACGTGGCCGGCGCGGTCGCGTCCGCGGGGCTCGGCGCCGACCGGCTGGAGCTCTGCGCCGCGCTCGCCGCCACCGGCGGGATCACGCCGTCGATCGGCCTGCTCGACGCGACCCTCGCGGCCGTCCCGTCGGGAGTGGGCGTTCACGTGCTGGTCCGGCCGCGCGCCGGGTCGTTCGTCTACCCGCCCGACGAGCTCGCCGTCCAGGTCAGGGACGTCCGGGCCGCGGTGCGCGCGGGTGCCGCCGGCGTCGTGGTCGGTGCGCTCCGTCCCGACGGCTCCGTGGACCGGGACGCGGTCGCGCGGCTGGTGGAGGCCGCCGACGGGCGCGAGGTCACGTTCCACCGGGCGTTCGACACGCTGACCGACCTGGCTCCGGCCGTCGACGAGCTCGTGTCGCTCGGGGTCGTGCGCGTCCTGACCTCCGGCGGTGCCGCGCGCAGCGTCGACGGCCTCCTCCGCCTTACCGCCACGGTGGCGCACGCCGCGGGCCGGCTGCAGGTCATGGCCGGKGGCGGCGTGCGGCCCGACGACATCCCCGCGCTGCTGGGCACCGGCGTCGACGCCGTGCACCTGTCCGCCAGCCGGCACGTCGACGAGTCCGGGGGACCCGGCGGCGGGTCGGCCGGCTACACGACCACCGACGCGACGGTCGTGGCGGCCGCCGCCGCGGCGCTACACCCCGTGGACCGCCTCCAGCCGTCCTGAGTCGATCGCCGACAGGAGCGCGGAGTGGTCCTGCTCGGTGCGGTCGGCGTAGCCGACGGCGAAGTCGGCGAACGCCTCGTCGGCCTCCTTGGAGCCGCCGAGGTACCGCGCGATCGCGACACGGTCGCCGGACCGGGCGTGCGCGCGGGCCAGCGTCCAGGCGCACAGACCGCCGTACCGGCGGAAGCCGTCCGGCCGCATCTCCTCGATGACCGCCGAGCCCTTCCAGTCCCGCAGCTGACGGATGTAGAAGTCACGCTCGATGCCGTCGATGCCCGTGCTCCGCTGCCAGCCGAGCAGCGCGTCGCTCGCGGCCTGCATGAGCCGCTGACCTTCGACCACGCGCTGGCCGGACTGGGTGTACTCACTGGCGCCCAGGAACTGCTCGAGCACCGAGACCTGCGCCTCCTTGGCCTGCAGGACGAGCAGGTCGTCCTCGTCGACGCCCTGCAGGAGCAGGATCCACGCCCGGGTGCCGACGCTGCCGACGCCGACGACCTTGCGTGCCATGTCGATCACCCGGTACTGGCTGAGCAGGTGCCGA
>NZ_JBFUHU010000303.1:0-4580 GCF_056402235.1 Cellulomonas sp. P4_B5_2 | reverse complement strand
AGCCCGGACGGTCCCCGGGCGAGCACCGCGAGGCGGCGATGCGGATGTGGGGTCGGCGGCAGGAGGCCGGGACCGCGGCCGTCAACGCGACGCTCGCGTGGCTGCTGGAGCCCGACGCCGAGCTGTTCCGGCTGCCCGTCGACGACGTGATCGAGCTGCTCACCWCGGTGCTGATGGGCTCGTCGATGCGGACCGTGGACGCGCTGCGGCGCGGGCTCGAGGTCCCACCCCCGAGCCCGGAGCGGCTGGCTGACCTGGTCCTGCACGGCGTCCTGGCCGAAGGGAGCCCGCGATGCTGATCACCCTGCTCAAGGAGCACCTGCGGCCCTACCGGAGCGCGGTCGTCGCCGTGGTCGTGCTCCAGCTGGTGCAGACCATCGCGACGCTCTACCTGCCCAGCCTCAACGCGCGGATCATCGACGACGGCGTGGCGCAGGGCGACACCGCGGAGATCATGCGGCTCGGTGGCGTGATGCTCGCGGTGAGCCTGGTGCAGGTGATCGCGGCGGTGATCGCCGTGTACTTCGGCTCCCGCACCGCCATGGCGTTCGGCCGCGACGTCCGCAAGCGGCTGTTCGGGCACGTGCAGACGTTCTCGGCGCAGGAGGTCGCCAAGTTCGGTGCCCCGACGCTCATCACCCGCACGACGAACGACGTGCAGCAGGTGCAGATGGTGGTGCTGCTGACGTTCACCCTGATGATCATGGCGCCGATCATGCTGGTCGGCGGCGTGATCATGGCCATGCGCGAGGACGTCGGCCTGTCCGCGGTGCTCCTGGTCTCGGTGCCCGCGCTCGGCATCGTCGTGGCATTGATCGTCACGCGGATGATCCCGTACTTCCGGTCGATGCAGAAGCGGATCGACGCCATCAACCGGGTGCTGCGCGAGCAGATCGCGGGCGTCCGCGTGGTGCGCGCGTTCGTGCGCGAGCGCCGGGAGTCCGCGCGGTTCGACGGGGCGAACACCGACCTCTACGACACCTCGCTGCGGGTGGGCAAGCTCATGGCGCTGATGTTCCCGGCGGTCATGCTGGTGCTCAACGCCACGACGGTCGCCGTCCTCTGGTTCGGGGCGCAGCGCATCGACGCCGGGCACCTGATGATCGGGCAGCTGACCGCGTTCCTGTCGTACATCGCGTACATCCTCATGGCCGTGATGATGTCGACGATGATGTTCGTGATGGTCCCGCGGGCCGTCGTGTCCTCCGAGCGCATCGGCGAGGTGCTGGACACCCGCACCTCCGTGGTCCCGCCCTCGCAGCCGGCGACGCTGCGCACCGGCCCCGAGTCGCGGCCCGGCCTCCTGGAGCTGCACGGCGTCGAGTTCCGCTACCCGGGCGCCGAGCGCGCCGTGCTGCACGGCGTGGACCTGGTGGCGGAGCCGGGGAAGACCACGGCCATCATCGGCTCCACCGGCGCCGGGAAGACGACCCTGCTCAACCTCATCCCGCGGCTGTTCGACGTGACCGGCGGCGAGGTGCTCATCGACGGCGTCGACGTGCGCGCGCTGGACCCCGACCAGCTGTGGACCCAGATCGGCCTGGTCCCCCAGAAGCCGTTCCTCTTCGTCGGCACCGTCCGCTCGAACCTCGAGTACGGCAAGCCCGGTGCGTCCGACGACGAGCTGTGGCACGCGCTCGAGGTCGCGCAGGCGCGCGACTTCGTCGAGGCGCTCGAGGGTGGGCTCGACGCGCCGATCTCGCAGGGCGGCACCAACGTCTCGGGCGGTCAGCGTCAACGCCTGGCGATCGCGAGGGCGCTGGTACGGCGGCCGAACATCTACCTGTTCRACGACTCGTTCTCGGCGCTCGACTATGCGACGGACGCGCGGTTGCGGGCGGCGCTGGTGCCCGAGACCCGGGAGGCCACGGTGCTGGTGATCGCGCAGCGCGTGGCGACCATCCGGAACGCGGACAGCATCGTGGTCATGGAGGACGGCCTGGTGGTCGGCGTCGGCACGCACGCCGAGCTGCTGGAGTCGTCGGAGACCTACCGGGAGATCGTGTACTCGCAGGTCAGCGTGGAGGAGGCGGCATGAGCACCGAGGAGCGCGAAGCCACGCCGCAGCGGCTTCCCCCGCCCGGGCGCGGCCCTCGTGGCGGCGGCCCGATGATGAACCTCGGCATGCCCGGCGAGAAGTCGATGAACTTCCGCGAGTCCGCGTCGCGGTTCCTGCGCGAGATGCGCGGCGAGCGCGCACCCATGGCCCTCATCGTCGCGCTCGCGATCGCCTCGGTGTTCCTGGCGGTCATCGGGCCCAAGCTGCTCGGCAACGCCACCAACATCATCTTCGACGGGGTCATCGGCACCCAGCTGGGCTCCGCGTTCCCGGCCGGCACCACCACCGACCAGGCGGTCTCGGCGCTGCGCGCGAGCGGGCAGGACACGTTCGCGGACGTCGTCGCCGGCAGCGGGGCCGTGCCCGGGGTCGGGATCGACTTCGACCGGCTCTGGCAGCTGCTGATGATCGTGCTGCTGATCTACGTGGGCTCGTTCCTGTTCGGCTGGCTGCAGGGGCGGTTGACCGCGGTCGTCGTGCAGCGCGTCGTGTACGGGCTGCGTCAGCGGGTGGAGGCCAAGCTGTCGCGACTGCCGCTGCGGTACATCGACGGCCAGCCGCGCGGTGAGCTGCTGAGCCGGGTGACCAACGACATCGACAACGTCGCGCAGACCCTGCAGCAGACGCTCTCGCAGCTCATCACGTCGGTGCTCACGGTGGTCGGCGTGCTGGTGATGATGTTCCTCATCTCGCCGCTGCTGGCCGTGATCGCGCTGGTCACCGTGCCGCTCTCGGTGATGATCGCCGGGGCCATCGCCAAGCGGTCGAGGCCGCAGTTCATGGAGCAGTGGGCGTGGACCGGCAAGCTCAACGCGCACATCGAGGAGATGTACACCGGGCACGCCCTCGTGACCGTGTTCGGTCGGCAGGCCGAGGCGGCCGAGGTGTTCGCCGAGCGCAACGAGAAGCTCTACGACTCGAGCTTCCGGGCGCAGTTCATCTCCGGGATCATCCAGCCCGCGCTCGGCTTCGTCGCCAACCTCAACTACGTGATCGTCGCCGTCGTCGGCGGGCTGCGGGTGGCGTCCGGGACCATGACCCTCGGTGACGTGCAGGCGTTCATCCAGTACAGCCGGCAGTTCACGCAGCCGATCACGCAGATCGCGTCGATGGCCAACCTGCTGCAGTCCGGCGTGGCCTCGGTGGAGCGGGTGTTCGAGCTGCTGGACGCCCCGGAGCAGTCGCCCGACCCGACGGACCCGACCCCGCCGGTCCAGCCCACCCGGGGGCGGGTCGCGTTCGAGCACGTCGCGTTCAGCTACTCGCCGGACAAGCCGTTGATCCATGACCTGTCGCTCGTGGCGGAGCCGGGGGAGACCATCGCGATCGTCGGACCCACGGGCGCCGGGAAGACGACGCTGGTCAACCTGCTCATGCGGTTCTACGAGGTGGACGGCGGCCGGATCACCCTCGACGGCGTCGACACCCGAGAGCTGACCCGCGACGCCCTGCGCTCGCAGATGGGCATGGTCCTGCAGGACACCTGGCTCTTCGGCGGCACGCTGGCGGAGAACATCGCGTACGGCGCCGACGGTGCGACCCAGGAGGAGATCGTCGCCGCGGCGGAGGCGACGCACGTGGACAAGTTCGTGCGCACGCTGCCCGACGGCTACGACACGACGGTGGACGACGAGGGCTCGAACGTCTCGGCGGGCGAGAAGCAGCTGCTCACCATCGCGCGCGCGTTCCTGGCCGACCCGGCGATCCTCATCCTCGACGAGGCGACCTCCTCGGTGGACACCCGCACGGAGGTGCTGGTCCAGCAGGCGATGAACGCGCTGCGGCACGGGCGGACGTCATTCGTCATCGCGCACCGCCTGTCCACGATCCGCGACGCCGACACCATCCTCGTCATGGAGGACGGCGCGATCGTCGAGCAGGGGTCGCACGACGAGCTCCTCGCCGCCGGTGGCGCATATGCCCGGTTGTACGCGAGCCAGTTCGCCGCCGCGGTGGCGCCGGTGGACTGACGTCCCGGAGAACGCCCTGAGCAGGCACGTACGCTCGGGCGCATGTCATCCCAGGGGTTCCCGCGCGACCGCATGACGATCGCGTTCTACGGCCCCTTCGTGGTGTGGGGTTGGTTGCTCTACAGCTTCAACCCGAGCGTGCCGCTGCTGGCCGACGAGCTGGGCATCTCCGCCGCCCAGGCCGGGCTGCACGGGACCGCGATGGCCGTCGGAGCGATCGCGGCGTCGCTCGCCACACCACGGCTCGTGCGTGCGCGGGGTCGGCGGGGTGCGATCGTCGTCGCGTCCGTGCTGGTGGCCGTCGGTGCGTGCGGCATCGTGGCGGCCCCGGGTCTGGTCTGGAGCCTCAGCGCGATGGTCGTCGTGTCGCTGGGCGGCAACGTCGCCATCAGCTCGACGCAGGCAGGGCTGGCGCTGCAGCACGGCAGCAAGGCGTCCGCGGCCCTGACCGAGGGCAACGGGGTCGGGTCCTCGGTCGGGCTGCTCGGCCCGCTCGCCGTCGGCGCCTGTGTGGCCGTCGGCTGGGGGTGGCGCCCGGCCGTGGCCGTGGC
>NZ_JBFUHU010000302.1:0-7961 GCF_056402235.1 Cellulomonas sp. P4_B5_2 | reverse complement strand
GGCGGGGGCTTCCGTGTGCTCAGGCGGCGGCGCGCTCGGCGTCCCGGGCCGCGACCTCCGCGCGGACCAGCGGGATCACGTACCGGCCGAAGTCGACCGCGTCGTCCAGCAGGTCGTACCCCCGGGCGGAGATCACGCTCACGCCCAGGTCGTAGTACGCGAGCAGCGCCTCGGCCACCTGCTCGGGCGTGCCGACCAGGGCGTTCGAGTTGCCGGCGCCACCGGTCGCCTTCGCGGTGGCCGTCCAGAGCACGGAGTCGAACCGGTCTCCCTCCGCGGCGATCTCGAGCAGGCGCTGCGACCCGGCGTTCTCCGGCTTGCCGGTCGAGTACCGGCTCAGCAGACCACCACCGGCGGCCTTGCGAGCCTCGATGGCCCCGAGGATCCGGTGGGCCCTCTCCCAGGCCAGGTCCTCGGTGGGCGCGATGATCGGCCGGAACGCGGCGTGGATACGCGGCGGGGTCGTCCGTCCTGCGGCCGCGGCCTCCCGGCGGATCCGGGCGATCTGCTCGGCGGTGCGGTCCAGCGGCTCACCCCACACGGCGTAGATGTCCGCCTCGGCAGCACCCACCCGGTACGCGGCGTCGGACGACCCGCCGAACGAGATCGTCGGCGAGCGGCCCTCGAACGCCTTGGCGTCCAGGACGAAGTCGCGGAACTGGTAGAACTCGCCGTCGTGGTCGAACGGCTCGGCGCTGGTCCACGCCCGCTTGACGATCTGGATGTACTCCTGCGTGCGCGCGTACCGCTGGTCCTTGGTGAGGGTGTCGCCCTCGCGCTGCTGCTCGTGGTCGTTCCCACCGGTGATGAAGTGCACCGAGAGGCGGCCGCCGGAGAGCTGGTCGAGGGTCGCGAACGACTTCGCCGCGAACGTCGGGTACGAGACGTTCGGCCGGTGCGCCAGGAGCAGCTCGATCGAGTCCAGGCGCGCGGCGGCGTGGGCGGCGAGCACCGACGGCTCCGGACCGCTCGAGCCGTACGCGAACAGCACGCGGGTCCAGCCGTTGTCCTCGTGGGCGCGGACGATCCGCTCGAGGTAGCGCAGGTCGAACGGCGCGGTGGTCGGGGCCTGCGTCTCGGAGGCGTTGCTGGTGGCGGCGATGCCGAGGAAGTCGACGGGCACGGTGGGCTCCTTCTCGTGGGGTGTCAGGCGCCCGCGGGCACCAGGACGGACGCGTCGCGCGACACGTCCGCGGTCAGTCCCCACGCGTCGGCGAGCAGCTCGAAGGAGCGCACGCGGTCGCGCGGGTCGTGGGTCTCGGTGGTGACCAGCAGCTCGTCGGCTCCGGTCACGCGCTGCAGCGTGGAGAGTGCGGCGGCGACCTCGTCGGGCGTGCCGACGATCCGGGTGTCGATCCGGTCGCGCAGCACGTCCTGCTCCTCCGCGCTGCGCTGGTCCCACGGCGTCGTCGTGCCCGGCTCGGGGTAGGCGATCGCGCCCTGCGCTCCCCGGCGGATCGAGAGCACCCACTCCGCGAACGGGTCGGCCAGGTGCTGCGCGCGCTCGGCTGTCTCGGCCGCGAGCACGTCGGCGGACACCACCACGTAGGGGTCCGCCAACAACCCAGGCCTGAACGCCGCGCGGTACGCCTCGACCGTGCCGAGGACGGTCGACGGGCTGACGTGGTAGTTCGCGGCGAGCGGGAGGCCGAGGGCGCCGGCCACGCGGGCGCTCTCGCCGCCGCTGGACGCCAGCACCCACAGGTCGAACGCCGCCCCGGCCACCGGTGGGCTCACGTACGCGTGCCCGGCGCTGTCGACGTAGGAGTCCGCGAGCAGTCCGAGCACCAGCTCGAGCTCGGCGCGGAAGTCCTGCCCGGAGCGGCTGGCGCCGATCACCTCCTTCTGCGCCAGCAGGCGCGCGCGCAGGTCGGAGTCGGTGAAGTCGATCGGCGGGGTGCCGGGCACGTGCAGCCCGTCCACGTCGCGGGCCCCGGTGCGCGGCGGGGCGACGAAGCCCTCGGGCGGCGGCGAGAACGCGCGGCCGAGTCCCAGGTCGACACGCCCAGGGTGCAGCGCCGCGATGGTGCCGAACTGCTCGGCGGCGACCAGCGGGCTGGTGGTGCCCAGCAGGACCGCTCCGGAGCCCACGCGCAGGCGGCGGGTGCGCTCCGCGGCGAGCGCGGCGAGCACCGCCGGGGCGGCCGAGGCGACGCCCGGTGCGAGGTGGTGCTCGGCGAACCAGAGGCGGCGGTAGCCCAGGGCGTCGGCGGCGACGGCGAGGTCGAGCGTCGCGCGCAGGGCGTCCGCACCGGTCTGGCCGACGCCGACGGTGGCGAGCTCGAGGATGGACAGCGGCACGTTCGTGGTCATGTGAGGTCCTCCGTGGGGGGTCAGGGGGCGAGCCGGGCGGCCGCGAATGCGGGGTGCGCCGCGCGGACGGGGGCGTCCGGAGGCTCCAGCGCCAGGTCGGCGAGCACACGTCCGAGCGCCGGGGCGAACTTGAAGCCGTGGCCGGAGAACCCGGCGGCGACCACCACCCGTCCGCGCCGGTCGAGCACGAAGTCGTGGTCGGGGGTGGTGGTGTACGTGCAGGAGATGGGGACCAGGTGGTCGGGGTCGGCGCCGGGCACCCACCGGGCCACGTACTCGCGCAGGAGGCTCAGCTGCTCCGGTTCCGGGGTGAAGGTCCGGTGGTCGGGATCCGTGCGCGGGCCGACCCCGTGGAAGCCGACCTTGATCCCCTCGCCCGGGGTGGCCAGGCCGTAGACCCCGCTGGGCCAGGGGTGCGGGGCGACCGGGTCGTGCGTGAACGACGGCCACAGGTGCGCGTCGGGGGCGTCGGGCCGCAGGGCGAAGTGCGCCGGCTGCTCCTGCGTGACGACGAGCTTCTCGGCCAGGTCGAGCTCGCGCCCGAGCAGCCCGGACGTCCACGCGCCGACGGCCACCACGACGTCCTCGGCGTGCCAGGTGCCGGTGTCCGTGACCACGCGCACCCCGTCACCGCGCTGCTCGATCGCCCGGACCGGGGTCTCGTGCAGCACCCGCGCGCCGGCCGCGGTCGCGGCCTGCAGGAACGCCTCGACCGCGCGATCCGCGTGCAGCCGGCCGGCCGTGCTCGTCTCGTGCAGCACGTCGCCCTCGAACGCCAGCCCGGGCCAGCGCTCGTGCGCCTCGTCGGCGGTGAGCCACTCGTGCGGGATCCCGCGCGCCGTGAACGCCTGCGCGATCTCCCGCGACGCGAGCGACCCCTGGCTCACGCCGCCCGTGAGCTGCAGCAGCTCTCCGACCGCGGGTGCCTCGTCCTCGAGCGTGCGCCACAGCCCGAACGCCTCCTGCGCCAGGTCCAGGTACTCCGACCGGGCGTAGGTGTTCCGGTAGATCCGGGACGCTCCGTGCGAGGCACCCTGCGTGTGTCCTCGGCCGAACCCTCTCCGGTTCGTGTGGGGCGGCCGGCTGGGCGACCCCCGTCCACCCAGCCGGCCGTGTGAGGCGACTCCCCCAGCCACCTCGTCTGTGCGCTCAGTCTGTCTTCGGCAGACCGGGCGGGTTCGTCTCGGACTGCTCGATGGCCTCGTCCTGAAGGCCCCACCGCTCGAGCACCTCGGCGTAGGAGCCGTCCTCGAACGCGTGGTTGAGCGCCGCGGTCACGGCGGGGGCCAGCCCGTTGCCCTTGAGGGTTCCGACCGCGATCTGCGCGGTCGCGGGCCAGCCGCCGTTGAGCGTGCCGACGACCTTGAAGTCCTCCGGCGAGACGGCGGCCTTGTAGGCAGCGGTGGCGTTGGGGCCGAACGCGGTGTCGATCCGGCCCGACTGCAGCGCGAGGATCGTGTCGCCGTCGTTCTCGAAGTACTCGACCGTGGCGGGCTCGAGCCCCGCAGCCTGGTTCTCCCCGTCCCACGCGAGCAGGATCTTCTCCTGGTTGGTGCCCGAGCCGACGGCGACGGTGAGGCCTGCGATGTCCTTCGGCTCGGTGATCTCGGTGACGTCCTCGTTGTCGGCGCGCACCAGCCAGCCCAGCTGGTCGTTGCGGTACGACGAGAAGTCGTAGAGCTCCTTGCGCTCCTCGGTGACCGTGACGTTGGAGATCACCGCGTCGACGGCCCCGGACTGCACGGCGAGCGGCCAGTCGGCCCACGCCTTGACCTCGTGCTCGAGCTCCAGCCCGAGCGCGTCGGCGACCAGCTGCGCGATGTCGGTCTCGTTGCCGATCGGGGTCTTCTCGTCGTCGGCCAGGAACGCCAGCGGGGCGACGTACGCGCTCACGGCGACCGTCAGCGTGCCCTTGTCCTTGATCGACTCCGGCAGCAGCGCGATCGCCTCGGCCGACTCGGTGGTGTGGATGCGGTCCTGGTCCGCGGTGGTGTTGACGGTCAGACCCGCGGCCTGGGCGGCCTCCTGCAGGTCACCGTCACCGGGCTCCTCCGCGGCGCTCGAGGAGCAGGCCGCGAGCCCCGCGATCAGGGGGGTCAGGACGAGCGCGGCGAGCAGCCGGGTGCGGGACGGGCGGGCAGACGTGGTGGACATCATCTTCTCTCTTCGGGGTGGGATGGTCAGAGGACCTTGTCGAGGAACGCCCGGGTCCGGGCGTGCTGGGGGTGGTCGAGCACCTGCGCGGGAGGGCCCTGCTCGACGATCCGGCCCGCGTCCATGAACACGACGGTGTCGGCGAGCTCACGGGCGAACCCGATCTCGTGCGTGACGACGACGAGCGTCGTGCCGCTGTGCGCGAGGGTCTTGATGACGTCGAGGACCTCGCCGACCAGCTCCGGATCGAGCGCGGACGTCGGCTCGTCGAACAGGAGGACCTCGGGCTTGGTGGCCAGCGCCCGGGCGATCGCGACGCGCTGCTGCTGACCGCCGGACAGCTGCCGAGGACGCGCGTCGGCCTTGTCGGACAGACCCACGCGCTCCAGGAGCACGCGCGCCTCGGCCTCGACCTCCCGGCGCGGTCGGCCCTGGGCGTGCACGGGTGCCTCGACCAGGTTCTCCAGCACGGTGAGGTGCGGGAACAGGTTGAAGCTCTGGAACACGAAGCCGATCCGGGTGCGCTGGCGCAGGACGTCCCTCTCCCACAGCTCGCGCAGGGTGTCGCCGCGCCGCTCGTAGCCGACGACCTCTCCCCCGACGGCGACGAAGCCGCTGTCCACGCGCTCGAGGTGGTTGATGACGCGCAGCAGGGTCGACTTGCCCGACCCGGAGGGGCCGATGACGACGGTGACCTCGCCCGGCTGCACGACGAGGTCGATGCCCGCGAGCACCTCGAGCGTGCCGTAGCTCTTGTGCACGCCGTGCACCTCGACGAGTCCGGCGGTCATCGGTCGTCCCCCGTCCGGAACAGGTGGCCGGCGCGCGGGGCGTAGGCGGGCGGGACGCTCGCGGGCAGCCGGCGCCCGGTCAGCCGGCTCGTCGTGCCCAGGACCGACCACCGCAGCCGCTGCAACGGCGTCGGGGGCAGCGTGCGCAGGGCGCCCTTCGCGTAGTTCCGCTCCAGGTAGTACTGCGCCAACGTGAGCACCGTGGTCACGACGAGGTACCAGATCGCCGCGACCAGGAGCAGCGGGACGACCTTGAGGTTGCGGCCGTAGATGACACCGACCGTGTAGAACAGCTCGCCGTAGGCCAGCACGTAGACCACCGACGTGCCCTTGACCAGGCCGATGATCTCATTGATCGACGTCGRCACGATGGTCCGCATGGCCTGCGGGAGCACGATCCGCAGCTGCTGGCGGGCCCGCGGGATGCCGAGCGCGGCAGYCGCCTCGTGCTGGCCCTGGTCCACGCCGAGGATGCCGGCGCGGACGATCTCGGCCGAGTACGCCGCCTGCGAGAGCCCGAGCCCGAGCACCGCGGCACCGAACTTGCCGACGATCGACAGGGTGTCCACCTCGGTGAAGGCGGGTCCGAACGGGATCCCGAACGAGAGCACCGGGTACAAGTACGCGAGGTTGTACCAGAGCAGCAGCTGCAGGATCAGCGGCACCGACCGGAACACCCACGTGTAGCCCCAGGCCACGGAGCGCAGGAGGGGCGACCGCGACAGGCGCATGAGCGCGAGCACGGTGCCCAGCCCGAAGCCGATGACCGCCGCGACGAACGTCAGCCGCAGGGTCCCCCAGAGGCCGGAGAGCACGGATGGCCACGTCAGGTACTGCGCGACCACCGACCACTGCCACCGGTCGTTGGTGACCAGCGAGCTGACCACCATGGCCAGCAGCACCGCGACGGCAGCCGTGGCGACCCAGCGGCCCGGGTGGCGGGCGGGCACCACGCGCAGCCCGGCGAGCGCCGAGGCCTCCCGTGCGGGCAGCACCGGCGGGGGCGCGAGCAGCCGGGACTCGTCCTGGAACACGCTCACGGGGTCACCTCCAGCCACTTCTCGAACGGGAGCGGTCCGGTCGCCTCGGCGTCCGGGTCGAACAGGGGCGTGTAGCCGGCGCGCAGGTAGAGGCCCACGGCCTCCGGCTGGCGCGGTCCCGTCGTCAGGTAGAGCCGCGGGTAGCCGAGGGCGGCGGCGCGCTGCTCCAGCTCGACGACGACGCGTGTGGCGAGGCCGCGGCGGCGGTGCGCGTGATGCGTCCAGATGCGCTTGAGCTCGGCGGTGGGCACCGTCGGCACCCCGGCCTCGTCGCGCCCCTCGGAGCGCGGTCGACGGTCGACGTCACCGAGCTCCGGCTCGACGCGGCGCCGGAACGCCCCACCCGCCACCGGGACGCCGTCCTCGAGCAGCAGGACCAGCCCGCCGTCGGGCGAGGCGAACTCGTGCGCCGGGTAGTGCTCCAGCTCGGCGCGGATGTCGTCGACGGCCAGGATGCCCTGGTAACGCCTGGCGTACTCGTACGCCAGCTCGTCCAGCAGGGGGCGCACCAGCGGATCGGACAGGGCCGTCCACCGCACCGTCAGCGTGGGGCTCGGCGCGGTCACGAGACGCCTCCTCGGGGGTCGCGCTCGCCGGCCCGCACCGCGAACGGCAGGTGGTTGCCCTGCACGGGAGCGGGGCACGTGCCGTGGTCGCTGAACGCGTACGGGAGGTTGATCGTGCGGTTGAGGTCGATCCGCAGGGTGTGCGCCTCCGGGTCCGCGTCCACGCTGAGCACGCGCCACGGCGCCAGGTCGTCGGCCTCGTCGCTGAACAGCACACCGGCCGAGCCGGGCTCGTGACCGGCGGTGAGTCGCAGGGTGTGCAGGACGCCGTCGCGCTCGAGGTCGATCTCCCCCACCAGCCGCACGTGGTGYACGAGCCCGTGCTGCGCCGCGCCGACCGTGGCCGCAACCGGCTCGTCGTACCAGCGGACGGGGACGTCGAGCACCCATGCGGGGTCGTACGAGAACGCGGGCACACCGACGAACTCCTGCCGGGCGGTGGCCAACGGATCCCGGACCCGCAGGTGGAGACGGCCGGTGCGGCGGACGAGCTCGACCACCACACGGTCCTCGTCCGACCGGCCCGCGGGCACGAAGGTCGCCACCAGGGTCGACAGGCCCTCACCGACCGTGCGCCGCCAGCTGCCGTCGAGGGGAGCTCGCGTCTCCGGGTCCTGCAGGCCGGCGCCCGACCGGACGAACGCGTCGTCGCCGTCGGTCCACCACTCGCCGGGCAGTCCCGGGACGCTCCGGGGCGCCGCGGTCAGCGCGTGCAGGCCGACGAGGCTGAGCCAGCCGTGGGGCTGCCGCAGCGCCGTCTCGCGTGCGGTGCGCCACCGCTGGAGATCGGTGGTCGGGTCCGTGGTCAGGGCAGTCATCGGGTGCTCCTCTCGGCGCGGCCGCCGGGGATCGCCCCGACCAGCTCGGCGGTGTACGGGTCCTGCGGGTGGTCGAACACGTCGGCGGTGGGACCCACCTCGACCAGGCGGCCGTCGTGCAGCACGCCGACCCGGTYCACCACCTGACGCACGACGGCCAGGTCGTGCGAGATGAACAGGTAGGTCAGGCCACGCTCGCGGCGGAGCCGGTCCAGGAGCGCCAGGATCTGCGCCTGCACCGAGACGTCGAGGGCCGATGTCGGCTCGTCGCAGACCACC
>NZ_JBFUHU010000301.1:0-7278 GCF_056402235.1 Cellulomonas sp. P4_B5_2 | reverse complement strand
CGCTCGACCCGGGTCGGCTGAACCCGACCGCCCGACCCGTCCGAATGCTCGTCACGACTCCAGGAGGCACGCGTGCCCCGACAGATCCGTAAGTGGGGGCCTCCCCTCCTGCTCATCTCGCCGACATTGATCCTGCTCGGCGTCTTCGTGTACGGCCTCCTCGCGGTGAACGCGAACACGTCGATGCAGGACGTCCACAACGCGGCGCAGGCCAACGGCAAGGCCCCCGTCAGCTTCGTCGGCCTCGAGAACTACATCTCGCTGTTCCAGTCGGACGAGTTCCAGCACTCGCTGCGGAACCTGGTGATCTACACCGTCGTCTTCCTGGTGGGCACCATGTTCTTCGGGTTCGTCTGGGCGTGGCTGCTGGACCGGCCCGTGCGCTTCGAGGGCGTCTTCCGCTCCATCTACCTGTTCCCCATGGCGGTCTCGTTCGTCGCCTCGGGCGTGGTGTGGCGCTGGCTGCTCAACTCCAACCAGGGCGAGAACGCCTCCGGCCTCAACCGGCTGTTCCAGATGATCGGCCTGCCGTTCCTGCAGAACAACTGGTGGAACAACGTCGACGTCGGCATCGCGGCCATCGCGATCCCCGCCATCTGGCAGCTGTCCGGCTACGTCATGGCGCTGTTCCTGGCCGGCTTCCGCGGCATCCCCGAGGAGCTGCGTGAGGCGTCGCAGATCGACGGCGCGAGCAACTGGCAGACGTACCGGCACGTGATCTTCCCGCAGCTGAGCCCCGTCGCCCTGTCCGCCGTGATCATCGTCGGCCACATGTCGCTCAAGGCGTTCGACCTGATCATGTCGATCTCGAAGCCGGCCAACTACCAGACGAAGGTGCCGGCCATCGACATGTACGTGTTCAAGTCGAGCTTCGACTACTCGAACGCCGCAGCCGTCGGCGCGATCCTGCTCGTCATCGTCGCGGTGCTCATCATCCCGTACCTGGTGCACCTCAACCGGACGGAGAAGCACTGATGACCACCGTCACGCCCGCGGAGCTCACCGCTCCCCTCGGCCGCCCGGCCGCACCCGCCGCGGACCTGACCCGCAGCCGGTTCTCGAAGGGACGCACCGCCAAGTACGCGCTGCTCATCTTCTTCACGCTCCTGGTCCTGATCCCGGTCTACGTGCTCATCGTGACCAGCTTCAAGGGACTCGGTGACGCCACCCCGACGCGCGCCTGGAACCTGCCGCAGGTGTGGACCACGGAGAACTGGAGCGCCGCCTGGACGGCCCTGTCGCCGTCGCTGTGGCGCACGTTCCAGATGGTGATCCCGGCCGCGATCATCTCCTCGTTCCTGGGGTCRATGAACGGCTTCGTCCTGGCGCGCTGGCGCTTCCGGGGTGCGGACATCGTCTTCACCCTGATCCTGTTCGGGATGTTCATCCCCTACCAGGCCGTGATGATCCCGCTGCTGCAGCTCATCCTCGGTGCCGGGATCCCCTCGGGCGTCCCGTCGCTGATCATCCTGCACGTCATCTACGGTCTGCCGATCACGACGCTGATCTTCCGCAACTACTACATGTCCATCCCCGAGGAGCTGGTCGAGGCCTCGCGCGTGGACGGTGCGGGGATGCTGCGGACCTACTGGTCGGTGGTGCTGCCGATCTCGGTCCCGAGCTTCGTCGTGGTCCTCATCTGGCAGTTCACCTCGGCGTGGAACGACTTCCTCTTCGCGGTGTTCTTCTCCTCCAGCCAGAACGGCCCGGTCACCCTGGCGCTCAACAACCTGGCCAACGGTGCGCTGCTCACCAACTACGGCATCTCGATGGCGGGCGCCCTGCTCKCGTCGCTGCCCACGCTGCTGGTGTACATCCTGCTCGGGAAGTACTTCATCGGCGGCCTCATGTCCGGGTCCGTCAAGGGCTGACTCCCCCTGGCGTGACCACCCGCCGCGGTCTCCGCAACCCGGCACGCACGTAGGGCCTGCGACCGTCATCGGTCGCGGGCCCTACGTGTGCCTGGAGGTCAGCGCTTGCCGCCCCCGAGCAGGCCACCCAGGATCCCGCCGATGTCGATCCCGCCCGAGGAGCCGCCGCCACCGAGCAGCCCCCCGAGGACGCTGCCGAGCCCGCCGCCCGAGGAGCCTCCGCCACCGAGCACTCCCCCGAGCACGTCACCGAGGCCCCCACCGCCGGCGTCGCCCTGCGCGCCTCCCGACCGACCGGCCAGCTGCTTGGCCAGGAACGCCATGACGATCGGCGCGAGCATCGGGAGCACCTTGGCGATGATGGACTGGTCGGGCGTGCGCGAGTCGGAGCCCAGCGCCGCCACCACCTGGTCCTGGTTCGCGCCGAAGACGTTCCGCACGATCTTGGCGCCGTCGTCGGTGTCCACCTGGTCGAGGTCCACGCCGCCCTCGACGAGCGCCGGGTCCTTGGTGCCGAGCGCGGCCGAGAGGGACGCGGCGCCCGCCGGGTCCTGGGCGTTCGCCTCGATCCCGCCGAGCAGCGCCGGGAGGGCCGCGGCGACGGCGCTCTGGGCGGTCGCGGTGTCCACACCGAGCTTCGCGGCGAGCTGGTCGATCGGGATCGACGCTGTCAGGTCGTCGAGGGCTGCCACGACTGCCTCCTCCGTGAGGGCCGAGCCGGCGTGGTCGCAGGCTGCCGGGCCGCGCGTGCGGCACCCGCACACGACCTCACCGTAGGGGGTGCCGGCCCTGCCCCGTCGTCACCTCAGGAGGTCACCGCCCCCACGGCCACCAGCCGTGGCCGTGGCCCGCCTTCTCCACGAGCACCGCGACCGTGCGCGGCGGGACGGTCACCGTGCCGGTGGCCTTGTCCCACGTGGTCGCCTTGACCACCGGGTCGCTGCCCGAGGCCTGCACCGGCGACAGCGCCAGCCGGTGCCCGGCCAGGTCGGCGACGGTCTGCGTCGTCGCCTCGTCGGACCCGTTGACGACCACCAGGACGCCGTCCAGCGCGCGGTCCACGTCCGTGGCCCAGCGCCGCGTCGCCGAGTCCCAGCGGGGCTCGTCGGCGATGGCCATGACCACCACGCCCGGGTCGGCGTCCGGGCCGGAGCCCGGGAAGCTGACCTTCTGCTCGATGAGGTCGGCCGAGCCGAGCCGGAACAGCGGCGTGGAGAACCGGAGCCGCAGCAGGTCGTCCGCGGCCTTCGACGCCGTCGCGATGTCGGCCGGCGACGGCTTGAGCGCCGGGTCGGCCAGCAGCGGCCGCTGGATGGGCCACTTCGCGGAGTTGTCGGCCGCCGGGGGCAGACCGCGGCCGAAGCCGTTGTCCTGGCCGGACAGGTCGAGCAGGTTGAACCAGTCGCCGGAGTTGTAGCTGTTCCGGTCGAGCGACTTGCTCCGCAGCAGGTCGGCGCCCGCGTGCCAGAACGAGGGCGTCTGGGCCAGGGCCGTCGTCGCCAGCGAGACGGTGTTCATGCGCACGCGGTCCGCCATGGGGGTGTCCGTGGGCAGCTTGTACGTGAGCGAGTCCCACAGCGTCTCGTTGTCGTGCGCGTCGACGTAGGTGATGACCTCCTCCGGGGAGTCGGCGTACCCGGCCGGCTGGCCGTTGTAGTCGAGCTCCGCGCCCGTCTGGACCGTGCCCGCGCTGGTGAGGAACGCGTAGTCGCGCAGGTTGCCGGCCATCCCGAGACGGACCAGGTCGGCGTCGTGCGCGGCCCGGGCCAGCTGGTCGGCCTCCGAGCCGTTGATCGCGTCACCGTTGGGGTCGGTGCCGCCGCCGGAGCCGAAGCCCTGGATGCGCGGGTTCTCGTCGAACGGTCCCCCACCCCGGACGGCGTCGCGCAGGCGGTCGGAGAAGGTGCCGATGCCCGTGCCGCCCAGCTGACCCTGCGTGGCCTGCGTGAACAGGGCGTTGTTCGCCACCTCGCCGAAGTTCCAGCCCTCTCCGTACAGGTAGACCTTCTTCCCGTCGACACCGTCCTTCCGCGGGGTGAGCTCGTCGAGCGCGCTCCGGACGGCCTCCATGTTCTCCACCGAGTGGTGGCCCATGAGGTCGAACCGGAACCCGTCGACCTTGTAGTCACGGGCCCAGGTCACCACGGAGTCGACCATGGCCTTCTGCGCCATCTGGTGCTCGGTCGCGATGTTCTGGCAGCAGGTGGACGTCTCGACGGTGCCGGTCTTGCTGAGCCGCTGGTAGTAGCCGGGCACCACGCGGTCGAGCACGGACTGCGGCGACTGACCGCTGGCCGTCGTGTGGTTGAACACCTGGTCGAGCACCACCTGCAGGCCGTCGGCGTGCAGCGCCCCGACCATGGTGCGGAATTCGGCGACGCGCGCGCCGCCGTCGGCGTTCACCGCGTACGACCCCTCGGGCGTCGTCCAGTGCAGCGGGTCGTAGCCCCAGTTGAAGCCGTCGGCGTCGGCCACAGCAGTCACGCAGGCCTGCTGCTGGTCGGAGTCCGGTGCGTACGACGCGAGGTCGCAGTCCGGGGTCTTCTGCAGCGCCTTGTCCTCCTGGATCGACGCGATGTCGAACGTCGGCAGGAGGTGGATCGTCGTGAGGCCCRCCTTCTCGAGCTCACGCAGGTGCGTGCGCCCGGCGCCGTCGGTGGCGAACGCGAGGTACGTGCCGCGCTTGGCCGCCGGGACCGTCTCGTCGTTGATCGAGAAGTCCCGCACGTGCAGCTCGTAGATCGTCTGGTCCACGGGCCGCACCACCGGCTGCTTCGCCTTCTCCCACTGGCGCGGGCGGAAGTCCTGGTCGGCCAGGTCCACCAGCACCGAGTGCGTCGAGTTGAGGGTGAGCGCCACCGAGTAGGGGTCGGTCACGCGGTTGACCTCGACCTTGTCGGTCGTCGGCGCGTAGACCGTGACCTCCCAGAGGTACCGCGCACCGGCCCAGGACTTCTTGCCTGCCACGGTCCACGTGCCGTCGGCCTGACGCGTGGCGGCCACGCGCTGCTCGGTCGACGAGGTCCCGGGCCAGACCAGCAGGTCGACCTTCTGCGCCGTCGGTGCCCAGACGGCCAGCGACGGGACGCCCTTCTTCCAGGTGGCGCCGAGGGTCCGCTCCTGGGCGTCGCCGGCGTAGACGTCGTCGAGCACACCCGGGATCTGCACCCCGGTCGCCGCCTGGTAGGTGCCGTCGGACGCCGCCTGGGTGACCAGGAGCGCGCCGCGCAGCAGGTCGGCCGTCGGGGCGTCGTCGGGCAGGTGCAGCGCCACGTACCCGGTGGCCAGCGCCGGGAACCGCGCGCGCTGCGCCGCCGTGAGCCCGGCCGGGTCGTAGGTCAGCGGGACGGGGTTGCCGTCGTCGCCGACCAGCACGCCGTCCTGGACCTTCAACCCGCCGGTGGGCGAGGCGTGCAGCGCGAAGGTGCTCGCCGTGGGGTCGGTGGCCCACGCGGCGGGCCACGCGATCGTGTCGCGGTCGATCCAGTGCGCCTGCGCCTGCCCGGTGCCGGGCAGCGGCGGGTCGGTGACCGTGATGGTCAGGAGGTGCGTGGCCAGCACGTAGGAGAACGTGACGGGCTTGCCGCCCGGCGCCGAGAACGGGATGTTCCCCCCGGTCGGCGAACCGCCGGCGCCGTAGCTCTCGTCCCAGCTGAGGTTGTGCGCCACCTTGGCCTCGTACGAGCCGGCCGGGAGGTCCGACTCGACATACGTGAACGTCCCGTCACCGTCAAGGTCCTGCAGCCAGGTCGTCATGCACCACGGCGCCCAGTCCTCGTCGCAGCCAACCTCGCTGTTGAACGAACCCGGCACCGTGAGGATGGGGCCCTGCGCGGTGGACGAGAAGTAGTGCGTCGTCTCGTCGTAGTAGAACGTCACCGGTCCGGCCGTCGTGACGCTGTACGTCACGTTCGCGCCGCCCGCCACGCCGCCGGCGCCGTAGTTCTCGTCCCAGGAGCCGTTGATGGCGACCTTGTACTCGTAGGTGCCGACCGGCAGGTCGAACGTGCCGGACCAGACGCCGTCCGCGCGCTTGGTCAGCTGGTCCACCTCGCAGGCGGGCTCCCAGTCACCGGCGCAGCCCATCTCGCTGTTGTGGCTCCCGGGCACGGACACCGACGTCGGGCTCACGGGGCCCGTGTCGGGGACCACGCCGTCGATGGCGACGCCGACGCTCGCGTAGGTGGACGCGGCGGACTTGTTCCCGGCGGCGTCCACGGTGACCGCGCGGTACTCGACCACGGCGCCGTCGGGCAGACCGGAGACCGTGTGGAACACCCGCGGCGACGTCGTCTCCGAGGTGCCCAAGGAGGTCCACGCGTCGTCGCCGAGGACCCGGTAAGCGAAGGACGTCTGGCTCCAGACGTCGTCGGCCACGTCAGCGCCGACGGCGGCCTGTCCCGTCAACCCGGCGCCCGCGGTGGGGACGGTGAGCGTGATGGGTCCCGCCGCGGCCGGTGCGGCGACGGTCGTCCCGGCCTTGAGCACGATCGCGCCCAGGGCGGGGATCGTCACCGAGACCGTGCCGTCGGCGGCGGCCGTCACGCTCGTCGACGTCCCGTACAGCGGCGCGAACGTCGCGCCCGGCGTCAGGGTGTCGATGGTCACCGTGGTCGGCGCGGTGCCGTTGTTCGTCGCGACGAGGTGCTCGATCTTCTCGTCGGCGTCGACCCGGGAGAACGCGTAGACCGCTCCGGAGGCGTACCGCTCGATCTGGGCGCCGTCCTGCAGGGCCGGGTGGGCGGACCGCAGGGCGCCCAGCTCGGCGATGTGGTCGTACAGCGCCGTGTCGGTGCCGTACCGGTCCACCGAGCCGACGGTCGTGCCGTCGAGCAGGGTCTGGTTGGCGTACTCGGTCACCTGCGTGGCGAACAGCGACTGCCGCGCGTCCTTGTCCCCGCCCGTGCCGACGCCCGCGAAGCCCTGCTCGTCGCCGTAGTACACGACCGGCTGGCCGCGCGTCAGGTACATGAGCGAGTGCGCCAGCTCGGAGCGCTGCTCCGGGTTGTCCGCGCTCTTCACGAAGTACCCGATGCGGCCCATGTCGTGGTTGCCCAGGAACGTGGGCAGTGCCTGCGCGTTCGTCGTCGGGGTCGTGTACATGTCGTCGCCCGCGTAGAGCGCCTTCAGGCCGCCCGCCGAGAAGCCCTTCGCGTAGTTGGCGGCAGCCGACTGGAACGTGAAGTCGAGGACCGCGTTCATGTCGCTGTCGCGCAGGTACGGGGACAGCTTGGCGGGGTCGGCGTCGTAGACCTCGCCGAACATGAAGAAGTCGGGGTTGCCGACCGAGGTCGCGTGGTCCCGCACCGCCGTCGCGAACTTCTCCCAGAACTCGAAGTTGACGTGCTTGGCGGTGTCGATGCGGAAGCCGTCGACGCCCAGGTGCGGAAGCCGTCGACGCCCAGGT
>NZ_JBFUHU010000300.1:0-4627 GCF_056402235.1 Cellulomonas sp. P4_B5_2 | reverse complement strand
GCGTCACGCTGGTCAGCGTCGGCATCTTCAGCTGGGCCCAGCTGGAGCCGCGCGAGGGCGAGCTCGACTTCGGCTGGCTGGACGACATCCTCGACCGGCTCCACCACGCCGGCATCAAGGTCGCGCTGGCCACGGCGACGGCGAGCCCTCCCCCGTGGCTCACCCGCAAGCACCCCGAGTTCCTGCCCGTGCTCGCGGACGGCACGGTGCTGTACCCGGGCGGCCGGCAGGCGTACCGGGTGTCGTCGACGGCGTACCGCGAGTACGTGCTGCGCATGACTCGGACGATGGCCGAGCGCTACGGCAGCCACCCGGCGCTGGCCCTGTGGCACGTGGACAACGAGCTGGGCTGCCACGTCCCGCACGACTACTCCGACGACGCCGCGGACGCGTTCCGGCGCTGGCTGGACGCGAGGTACGGGACCGTCGAGGCGCTGAACGCCGCCTGGGGCACGGCCTTCTGGTCGCAGCGGTACGACTCCTTCGACGAGGTGCTTCCCCCGCGGAGCGCCCCGACGTACCCGAACCCGACGCAGCAGCTGGACTTCGCCCGGTTCAGCTCCGACGAGCTGCTGGTGCACTACCGCGCAATTCGGGACGTGCTGCGAGAGGTCACCCCGGACGTCCCCACGACCACCAACCTCATGCTCTCCACCGGCACCAAGTGGATGGACTACTTCTCCTGGGCGGACGACCTCGACGTCATCGCCAACGACCACTACACCCGCGCGCACGACCCGGAGGCGCACGTCGAGCTGGCGTTCAGCGCCGACCTCACGCGCGGGGTTGCCGGCGGTGACCCGTGGATGCTCATGGAGCACTCGACGAGCGCGGTGAACTGGCAGCCGCGCAACCGCACCAAGCGACCGGGCGAGATGATCCGGCACTCGCTGGCGCACGTCGCTCGTGGCGCCGACGCGGTGATGTTCTTCCAGTGGCGCCAGTCCGCCGCGGGTGCGGAGAAGTTCCACTCGGCGATGCTCCCGCACGCGGGGACCGACACCGACGTGTGGCGGAACACGGTGGCGCTGGGCGATGCGCTGAGGGCACTGAGCGAGGTCGAGGGCTCACGGGTGCGCGCGCGGGCCGCGATCGTCTTCGACTACCCCGCCTGGTGGGGCACAGAGCTGGACAGCCACCCGTCCACCGCGGTGACGTACCCGGACCGCGTGCTCGCGCACTACCGCGCGCTGTGGCAGCGGAACATCACGGTGGACATCGTGCGGCCGTCGGCGGACCTGTCGGGGTACGCGCTCGTCATCGTCCCGACGCTCTACCTGGTCACCGACGCCGACGCCGCGAACATCGCGCGGGCCGCGGCCGACGGTGCGTCCGTGCTGGTCACGTACTTCTCGGGGATCGCCGACGAGAACGACCACATCCGCCCGGGCGGCTACCCCGGTGCGTTCCGGGAGCTGCTGGGTGTCCGGAGCGAGGAGATCTGGGCCCTGCAGGAGGGCGAGACCCTCACGCTCGACGACGGCACGCGCGCCGACGTGTGGTCCGAGCAGACGCACCTGTCGCCGGGGACGGAAGCCGTCCGGACGTTCGCCGACGGCGACCTGGCAGGCTGGCCCGCCCTGACGCGCCGGCCGGCCGGCTCCGGGGCGGCGTGGTACCTGGCGACGCGGCTCGACGCCGACGGCCTCCAGACGGTCACGGACGCGCTGATCGTCGAGGCCGGTCTGTCCCCCGAGCTCGACGGTGTCGAGGCGGTCCGCCGGGTCGCCGACGACGGTCGCTCGTGGCTGTTCGTCCTCAACCACTCGGCCGACGAGGTCACGGTCCCGGCGTCGGGCCACGAGCTGCTGCGCGACGAGGCGGTGGCGGGCGGGACGCTCGTCGTCGCGCCGGGCGGGGTCGCCGTGGTGCGCGAGGGCTGAGGACGGCAGCTCCCCGCGAGAACGGCACGAGCACGCGGCGTTCTCGCGGGGACATGACGTTCTCGCCGCGGCGAAGGAGGCTTCTAGGACCGGACCAGGTCCAGCTCAAGCCAGCGCGCCAGGTCCTCGATCTCCGCATCGACCGCGGCGCGCGCGTCGGGGGCCCACGGCGCGTCCTCGTGCACGGCGTGCACCCGCAGCACGCCGGCCTTCACGTCGGCGGTGGCGTCGAGCTTGCCCACCAGGCGGTCGTCGACCAGGACCGGGAGCGCGAAGTAGCCCCAGCGCCGCGCGGCGACCGGCTTGTACATCTCGAGGATGTAGTCGAACTCGAAGACGTCGGTCATGCGCTTGCGGTCGTACAGGAGCAGGTCGAGGGGCGAGAGCAGCGCCGCACGCCCCTCGAACGGCAGGTCCAGCTGCGCGGGGTCGACGCGCCACTCTCCGCGGACCCCCTCGATGACCGCGGGCTCCCCCACGTCCCGGACGTCGAGCGGCTCGACGGGCTGCTCGGGACCCTTCGGTCTCGCGATGCCGAGCGCCGCGAGCCTGCGCTCGTCGCGGATCCGGTACGCCTCCTCCAGCGGCACCGGCGGGTCCGGCGGGTAGACGCGCTCGGCCAGGTCCCAGAGCCGGTCGCGGCCGGTGCCGCCGGCGGCTGCCACGTCGCCCATCTGCACCATGAGGCCGAGCAGCATGGTGACGTTGCGGTTGTTGTTCCAGCCGGAGGATCGCCACGGCCGCACGCACGTGTCGGGGAGCTCGCTGATCGGCAGCGGGCCGTCGGCGCGCAGCAGCTCCAGGATGTCCTGCCGGCAGGCCTCGTTGTCCGCCACCCACTGCCGGTTGCCCCGCTGCCAGTCCTTCACACGGGTGCCGGTCCCCGGCCAGACGGCCATCTCCGCGCGGTACAGCGCGAGGTCCTCGGCCACCCGCAGCATGCCGCGGAACTCGATGATCGTCTGCTCGTCGAGGGCGTCCGCCAGCTCCTGCGGGTCGTAGGACGAGCCGAGCCGGCTCCAGAGCACCAGGTCGGCGCTCGGGGCGACCGCGCTGGTCGGGTTCAGCTGCAGGAACGACAGGGCGCGCACGGTCTCGTGCACGTCCGTCGGCCGGTCCGCGCTCAGGAGCTGGGCGCGCACGGCGATCCGGCGGGCATCGGCACGGGAGAGGTGGTGCACCTTCCGCAGACTAGGACCGGCCACCGACAGGGTGTCGCGTGCCGTCGGTGGTCTCTGTTTGGATCGACTCATGTCCGCACTGGTGATGGAGTCCCTGAACAAGTCCTACGGCGACCTCCGCGCACTGCGCGACCTGTCCATGGAGGTGCGCGCCGGCGAGATCGTCGGGTTCGTCGGCTCCAACGGCGCCGGCAAGTCGACGGCGATGCGGATCGTGCTCGGCGTGCTGGCGGCGGACTCCGGCGAGGTGCGCTGGGACGGCAAGCCGGTCGACCTGGCCGTGCGGCGGCGCATCGGGTACATGCCCGAGGAGCGCGGTCTCTACCCGCGCATGAAGGTGAGCGACCAGCTGGTCTACCTCGCGCGGCTGCACGGGCTGTCGACGGCGTCGGCCAAGGCCGCGATGGAGCAGTGGACCGAGGTGCTCGGCATCGCGGAGCGCCGCGGGGACGAGATCCTCAAGCTCTCCCTGGGCAACCAGCAGCGCGTGCAGCTGGCCGCCGCGCTGGTGCACTCCCCCGACATCCTGGTGCTCGACGAGCCGTTCTCCGGCCTCGACCCSGTSGCGGTSGACGTGATGAGCGGGGTGCTGCGGGACCAGGCCGCGGCCGGCGTCCCGGTGCTGTTCTCGTCGCACCAGCTCGAGCTGGTCGAGTCGCTGTGCGACCGCGTCGGGATCATCAAGACCGGGACGCTGGTGGCCTTCGGCGGGATCGAGGAGCTGCGCCGGACCGACGACCGGCGATGGGTGGTGGACGGGCCACCGGCGGGGTCCTGGATCTCCGCGGTGCCGTCGGCGCGTCTGGTGTCGACGGACGCGACGCGGTCGGTGGTCGAGGTGCGGGGACAGGCCGACGACGGCGCCGACCAGCAGATCCTGCGCGCCGCCCTCGCAGCCGGGTCGGTGCACGAGTTCAGCCTGCTGCGGCCGTCCCTGACCGAGCTGTACCGGCACGTGGTGAGCACCGACTCCGCCACGGTCGAGCGCGAGACGGTGTCCGCATGAGCGCCCGTCCGACCCTGGTCGAGATCTCCGACGGCGCCGCCGTCCGGCTGGTCGCCGGGCGGGAGATCAGCACGCGGTTCCGCTCCAAGGCGTTCATCTGGACCACCGTCGCGCTCGTCGCGGCGGTGGTGCTCGGTGGCGTCCTGCTCAACCTCGTCAGCTCGCAGTCCGACCCCACCCAGCACGTCGGTGTGGTGCCCGAGGCGTCGGCGGCCTCGGAGCAGCTGGTGGCCACCGGCACGGTGACCGGGACGACGATCGAGACGCAGGAGGTGGCGTCCGCCGACGAAGGCGAGGAGCTGCTCAAGGACGGCACGATCGATGCCCTCGTGACCTCCACCGACCCCTTGTCCGTGGTGGTGCACACGAAGCTGCCCGACATGCTCGTGCCCGTCTTCGCGTCGCTGGCGCAGCAGGAGGCGCTGTCGGCGGCGGTCACCGACCTCGGCGGGGACCCGGGCGAGGTCGGTCGCGAGATCGCCCAGGCCGCGCCGGACGTCACCGCGCTGGAGCCCGAGCCCGAGCAGGACGGCGCACAGAGCAGGACGGCGCACAGA
>NZ_JBFUHU010000299.1:0-4655 GCF_056402235.1 Cellulomonas sp. P4_B5_2 | reverse complement strand
CCCGCGTGCCCGCCGCCCCGGTCGCCCCGCGCGGGCCCGGGCAGGTGATCGCGATCGTCGGCGCCCAGGAGGACGCCGACGCCGTGGCTCTCCTGCTCGCCGAGCGGCTGCGCCTCGAGCGGTCTGCCGTGGTCGCCACCGGTGCGCGCGCGGCCACCTCCACCGGCCTGGCGCGGGCCGCGGGCGCCCACGAGCTGTCCACCTGGCGCGAGCGGGCGACACGCGCACCGCACCCGGGGATCGTCGCGATCGCCGTGGGACCCGACCCCGCGGACCGGGTCGATGCCGCCGCACTCCTGCGCGCTGCCCGCGCCGACCAGGTGTGGGCCGTGGTCGACGCGCGGACCAAGACGGTCGACGCTGCGACGTGGCTGACCCAGGTGGGTGGCGAGCGCGGTGTCGACGCGGTCGCCGTGCGCGGCCTCTTCGACACGGCCCAGCCCGGCACCGTGCTGGACCTGGGCGTGCCGGTCGCCTGGGTCGACGGCGTGCCCGCAACCACCGTGGCCTGGGCCGCGGCGCTCGGACAGGCCCTCGGACCTGCGGGCGACGCGCCTCGCGGCGCACGAGGGATCGCGGGGTAGGGTCACCGCATGCTCGTGCTCAGCCGTCGCGTGGGGGAACGGCTCGTGATCGGTGACGACATCGTCGTCACGGTCATCGAGGTCCGCAGCGACGGCGTGCGCATCGGGATCGACGCCCCGCGGCACGTGCGCGTGCACCGGGCCGAGGTGCTCGACGCGCTCACCGCCGCCAACGTGGACGCGGTCGCGGCGGACGACCGGACGGCCGCGGCGCTGCGGCGCCTGGTGTCACCCGCCCCGGCCCAGCCGGACCCCTCAGGAACCTCGCCCTCCGACCGATGAGGTCGGACGCCGGGACGCTGGGTCCTCGGCGGGCTGGAGGGCACCGTGGAGGACGTCGACGAGATCGTCCGTGAGTTCCTGGTCGAGAGCTACGAGAACCTCGACCAGCTGGACCGCGACCTCGTGGCGCTCGAGGAGTCGCCCGGGTCTCGTCCGCTGCTGAGCAGCATCTTCCGGACCATCCACACCATCAAGGGCACCAGCGGGTTCCTCGCGTTCGGGCGCCTCGAGCGCGTCGCGCACGCCGGCGAGAACCTGCTGGTCGAGCTCCGCGACGGACGCCGGTCCATGGACCAGCCGACCACCGACGTGCTCCTGCGCCTCACGGACGTCGTGCGCGAGATCCTCGCCGCGATCGAGGCGGACGGCACCGAGGGTGACGTGAGCGTCGACGCCGTCATCGAGTCCGTCGAGGCGGTCCGCGACGGACGCACACCGGCACCGGCCGAGCCCGCGGTCGTCGACGAGCCCGTCGACGAGCCCGTCGTCGAGCCCCTCCTCGCGCCCGCGCCGGGAGTGATCGTCGAGCGGACCCCTGTCGCCCCCGTCGTCCCCACCCAGCCGGCCGCACCCGTCGCCGAGCACCTCCCCGAGGAGGTCGGTGCGCTGCGCAGCGCCGCCGACACCTCCATCCGCGTGGACGTCGAGCTGCTCGACGCGCTCATGCGTCAGGTGGGCGAGCTCGTCCTCGCCCGCAACCAGATCACCCGCCTCTCGTCCGGGACCGACGACGTCGACCTCGCGCGCTCGGCGCAGCGCCTCAACCTCATCGCCGGTGAGCTGCAGGAGGGCGTCATGAAGACGCGGATGCAGCCCATCGAGCACGTGTGGTCCAAGATGCCGCGCATCGTGCGGGACCTGGCCGCCGCGTGCGGCCGCGAGGTCCAGCTGGAGATGACCGGTGGCGACACCGAGCTGGACCGCAGCCTGCTGGAGGCGGTCAAGGACCCGCTGACCCACCTGGTGCGCAACGCGGTCGACCACGGCATCGAGCCGTCCGGGCAGCGCGTCGCGGCCGGCAAGCCCGCCCGGGGCGTGCTGTCGCTGCGGGCGTACCACGCGGGCGGGCAGGTCGTGGTCGAGGTCGCCGACGACGGCCGGGGCATCGACCCCGAGCGGGTCGCGGCGAAGGCCGTCGAGAAGGGTCTGCGCACCCCCGACCAGCTCTCGACGGTCAGCAACGCCGAGCTGCTCCAGCTGCTCTTCCTGCCCGGCTTCTCCACCGCCGAGGCGGTCACGAACGTGTCCGGCCGCGGGGTCGGGATGGACGTCGTGCGCACCAAGGTCGAGGCGATCGGCGGCACCGTCGACGTGGACTCGACCGTCGGCTCCGGCACCGTGTGGCGCCTGCGCATCCCGCTGACGCTGGCGATCATGCCTGCGCTCACGGTGGAGTGCGCCGGGGACCTGTACGCGGTGCCGCAGGTCAACCTGCTCGAGCTCGTCGCGCTCGACGGGCAGCGTTCGGGCTCCGGGATCGAGTACGTGCACGCCGCGCCGGTCTACCGGCTGCGCGGCGAGCTGCTGCCGCTGGTGTCGCTCGCGTCGGTGCTCGGGGTCGACGCGGACGGTCCCGCCGAGGGGTCGAGCGTCATCGCGGTCGTGCAGGCCGACCACCAGCGCTTCGGCCTGCTGGTGGACCGGGTGCTGAACACCGAGGAGATCGTGGTCAAGCCGCTGTCGGCGCGCCTGAAGTCGATCGGCGGGTACGCGGGGGCCACCGTGCTCGGGGACGGGCGCGTCGCGCTCATCCTCGACGTACAGGCGATCGCGCGCCGTGCGCTGGTCGGCGAGCTGGAGCAGGTGAGCAGCGAGGCGGCCCGTCGCGCGCAGGAGGCTGCCGCCCGCGCCATGCCGATGGAGCAGGTGCTGGTCGTCGGCATCGGCGGGGGTCGCCGGGTGGCCATGCCGCTCGCGTCGGTGGCCCGCCTGGAGCACGTCCAGGCCGCGCAGGTGGAGCTCGTCGGGGGACGTGAGGTGGTCCAGTACCGCGGCACGATCCTGCCGCTGGCCCGCCTCGACCGGGTGCTCGGGGGCTACGGCGACGAGCTGGGCGAGGAGCTGCTGGTCGTCGTCTACAGCCGCGCCGGGCGCAGCGTCGGCCTGGTCGTGCACGAGATCGTCGACATCGTCGACGACGACGTCGCGCGCCACTCGGACATCGAGGACCACGGCCTGGTCGGCTCGACGGTCCTGGGCGACCGGGTCACCGAGCTGCTCGACGTCCGCACGGCCATCCTGGCGGCGGACCACGCCTTCTACGACACCCCGCCGACGTCCGACGAGCTCGACGGGCTCGCCGGGCTCCCCGGGCACCCCGACCTGGTGGGAGCCGCACGATGAGCCAGTACGTGACGTTCACTCTCGACGGCAGCCTCTACGGGATCGACGTGGTGCGCGTGCAGGAGGCGCTGCGCTCGCACGCCCGGACGCGGGTGCCGCTGGCGCCGCCCACGGTGGCCGGCCTGGTGAACTTGCGCGGTCAGGTGGTCCTCACCATCGACCTGCGCACCCGGCTGGGTCTGTCCGGTCGCGCCGACCTGGCGGAGCCGATGATGGTCGTCGTCCAGGTGGACGGGGAGCCGGTGAGCCTGCTGGTCGACGAGATCGGGGACGTGGTCGAGGTAGGCCCGGGCTCGTTCGAGACGCCGCCCGACACGCTCGACGCCGCCCTGCGCCCGCTCATCCTCGGCGCCCACAAGCTCGAGGGCGGCCTGCTGCTGGTGCTCGACGTGGATCAGGCCGCCGCCGCCTGACGCGTGCTCGGAGCAACCTGTTTGTCCGGGTCTTCACCCGGCTGACTGCTTACCGCGGGGGCGTGCCGACCGATCGGCGGGGTGCAGGCCCACCAGGGGTCTCGCACGAAGAGAGGCACCCCATGTCGACGACCCAGCCTGCGGCCGAGGGCCGGACGACGCGCCGTGGCGCGTGGTTCGCCGACCGGTCGGTCCGGACCAAGATCCTCGCCCTGACCGCGATCTTCGCGCTCACGTCCGCGGGATCCGGCGTCTACGCGCTGATCACGATGGAGCAGATGGCGGCCCAGACCGAAGAGCTCTCGACGACCGTGACGACGATCATGGCGCCGCTGAGCACGGTCCACCAGGACCAGCTCAAGGCCCGCATGATCGTCGCCCAGCTCGGCGCGACGCGCAGCCCGGAGGCCCAGGAGCACTGGCTCCAGGAGCAGGTGGACAACGACGCCGAGATCGACGCGGCCATCGCGGAGTTCGAGGCGGCGGGCGGCGACGTGGTGCCCACGTGGGCCGACTTCCGCTCGGGCTTCGACGCCTGGCGCACCGCCCGGGACGAGCAGCTGGTCCCGGCCGCGACCAGTGGCGACAGCGCGCTCTACGAGCAGGTGCTGAACGAGGTCACCGAACCCCTGAAGTCCACCTACGTCGACGCGCTCGACGCCGCGGCAGCTGCCGGCGACGAGTACGCACAGGGCATCGCCGACGAGGCGCGCGCCGAGGCGGACACGGCCTCGACCGTGCTCATCGTGACGCTGCTGCTGGCGATCATCGGGTGCACGGCCCTGGGTGCCGTGGTCGCCGGGGCGATCCGCAAGTCCGTGCAGCGGGTCCAGGGGTCGCTCGAGGCGCTGGCCCGCGGCGACGTGACCGTGCGTGCCGACGYGCACAGCCGCGACGAGATCGGCCGCATGGCCACCTCACTGACCATCGCGCAGGACTCGCTCCAGCGGACCCTGGCCGGTGTGGTGGAGACGTCGGAGACGGTGGCGGCGGCGGCGGAGGAGCTGTCGGCGTCGTCGGGTCAGGTGGCGGC
>NZ_JBFUHU010000298.1:0-4666 GCF_056402235.1 Cellulomonas sp. P4_B5_2 | reverse complement strand
CGACGAGGGTGTCGCGGAGCGCTCCCACCCGCTCGGCGAACGGCTCCCGGCTCGCGACCGCGCGCTCCACCGCGAGGCCGAAGGACGCCAGCAGCGCCGCGTCGAGCGTGCCCGACCGCACCCCGCGCTCCTGCCCTCCGCCGTGCAGCACGGGCGTCAGGTCGAGCCCCCGCCGTGCCAGGAGCGCACCGGCACCGCCCGGACCGCCCACCTTGTGCCCGGTGACCGTCAGGGCGTCGAGCCCGGACGCGCCGAAGTCGACGGGGACCTGCCCGACCGCCTGCACCGCGTCGGCGTGCACCGGCACCCCGAACCGCCGGGCGAGGGAGACCACGTCGTCGAGCGGCTGCAGCGCGCCCACCTCGTTGTTGGCCCACATCACCGAGATCAGCGCGGCCTGGTCACCGTGCCGCTCCAGCTCCTCGCGCAGCGCGTCGACGTCAAGGACGCCGTCCGCGTCGACGGGCAGCAGGACCAGCTCGGCCCCGGCGTGCTCGGCCATCCAGAACGCCGGGTCCAGCACCGCGTGGTGCTCGACCGCGGACACGAGCAGGCGACGGCGTCGCGGATCCTGCGTCCGACGGGCCCAGAAGAGCCCCTTGACCGCGAGGTTGTCCGCCTCCGTGCCGCCCGAGGTCCACACGACCTCGCTGGGGCGGGCGCCGAGCGCGGCGGCGAGGCGCTCGCGCGACTCCTCCACCACCCGGCGGGCGGCTCGCCCGGACGCGTGCAGGGAGGAGGGGTTGCCCGTGCGCGCGAGCTGCTCGGCGAGCACCCGCGCGGCCTCCGGGAGCATGGGCGTGGTCGCCGCATGATCGAGATACACGCTCATCGCCTCCAGTCTACGAACGGAACGGCCCAGACCCCGACCGCACACCTGGTGGGATCACCCACCGGGTGCCGCGCGCGAACTGGCAGGATGTGCCGCGTGAGTGCCGACGACGTCATTGCCCTCCCGCTCGCCTTCAGCGGCCAGCGGTTGGACTGGCGTGATCTCCCCCGCCACGTGCGGGCACGGATCGCCGAGCTGGCCGGCTCCCAGGTGACCGCGGAGATCAGTGCGACCAGCGGGTTCAGCCCCGGGTTCGCCGCGGTCCTGGAGCTCGCCGACGGCCGCGGGGTCTTCGTCAAGGCCGTCTCCGCCGAGCAGAACCCGCTGTCCCCCGACCTCGCCCGCAACGAGATCCGCGTCTCGCACGCCCTGCCCCCGCAGGTGCCCGCGCCGCGCCTGCTGTGGTCGTCCGACGACGACGACTGGGTCATCCTCGGCTTCGAGGTGGTGCACGGTCGCTCCCCGGAGCTGCCGTGGAAGCCGGCCGACCTGCAGGCGGTCGCGGACGCGCTGGGAGCGCTCGCAGACGCGGAGCCGCTGCCGGGCCACTCGCTGCCCCGCACGGACGACCAGCTGGCCGACGACTTCACGGGCTGGCGCAAGCTGCGCGCGCTCGACCTCGAGACCCAGACCAGCTACGCCGAGCTGGCGGGTGACGTCGGACGGTGGGCCCTGGACCACGTCGAGGAGCTGATCCGCTGGGAGCAGGACTCGCTGCGGGTCTGCGCCGGCGACGCTCTGGTGCACGGCGACCTGCGCGCCGACAACGTGATGATCGACCCCGACCACAACCACCGGGTCTGGCTGATCGACTGGCCGCACGCCAGCGTCGGCGCCCCCTGGCTCGACCTCGCGTTCATGCTGCCCAGCGTGGCGCTCCAGGGTGGCGGGGACCCGGCCACCAACTTCCGCAACCACGCGGTCTCGGACGGCGTCCACGACGACGACCTGCGCGCGGGGCTCGCCGGCCTCTCGGGCTACTTCGCCTGGAGCTCGCGGCAGCCCGCCCCCCTCGGCATCCCGAACCTGCGCCGGTTCCAGGCCGCGCAGGGCGTCGCCACGGTGCGCTGGCTGCGCGAGCTGTCCTGATCAGACCGTCGGGGGCTCGTCCGACCTCAGCCTGTGCTCCCGGTCTCGCAGCTGCGCCTCCCAGTCCTTGAGCATCTTCTCGTGCTCGTCGTCGGACGCCCGCATGCCCGCCAGGAACTCGGGGTCGTCGTCGGGGGACGTCCGGCGGGGCCGCTCGTRCTCGGGGAACCCGGCGGTCTGCGTCGACGGCCACGGCACGTTCCGCGGAGCCCGGTACTCGGGCCGTCCCGCGACGAGCCACGCGATCCCGCCGACCAGCGGCACCAGGATGATCACGAACACCCACGTGGTCTTCGACAGGTTCCGTGGGACGTCGGTCTGGATGCAGTCGATCAGGCAGTAGACCAGCAGGCCCAGCTCGATCACGTACGGCAGGTAGCGGATCACGGTCTCTCCTCGGGCGCCCCTCCCGGCGCACCAGGGCCGGGACCGAGCGAGACGCTAGCGGAGCGGTCACGCCCCTGTCCGGCGCTTCGCCGCGGTCACCCGGACGGCGCAGTCAGCCGAGCACGATCGCGCCCGCGTCGCCCGAGCCGACGAGCGTCGACCCGGTCGACCAGATGCCGAACAGGCCGTCGGGCAGCTCGGCGCGCCAGTCCTCGCCCCCGTCGGTGAGCCGGTACGCGACGAGCTCGTCGACCTCGGGCCAGTCGTCCTGGGTCACCTTGCCGGTCGCATCGGGCCGCTGCTGCGCGCTGAGCAGGTGCCGGCCGTCGGTGACGAGGGCGCCGATGCTCCGGCCCGCCGGCGCGGACGTGCGCCACAGCTCCTCGCCGGTGCGGCCGTCGACCGCGAGCAGGCCGGCCTCCGTGCTCAGGTAGACCCGGCCGCGCAGCACGAGCGCGTTCCCCGCGGTGGCGTTCCGGATCGACCAGCGCGGGGTCGAGCGGCCGCGGTCGTACGCGCGCACCGTCGTGTCGGACATCAGGACCAGTCCGGGCACGCTGCCGTCGTCGGCCGACAGGATCACCCGGCTGCCGGTGAGCACGACGTCCGGCCCGCGGCTCAGGAACGTCGTGCGCAGGAGGCCGTCGGGCGCGAACGCCATCGCCGCCACGGCCCGGGTGGCCGGGTCGACCTCGTAGCCGGCGCGGGCGTCGATGCCTGACCGGACGACGGCCCCCTCGCCGTCGAGCAGGGTCATCCTGCCCGGGGACTGGATCACGGCCACCCCGTCCGCCGTGCCGAACACGGAGGTCCGCCCGTCGACGTACAGGTCGTCCTCCGCGTCGTGGGGCGCGGCCGGGAGCGTCGTCTGCCACCGCTGCTGCCCGGTCTCCAGGTCGGAGGCGGTCACCACCAGCCCGCCGCCCTCCACCGGGACCCCCACCACCGCGAGGCCCGGCCGGGCCGTGAACGCGACGACGCCCGGCGCTGGGTGGTCGGCGAGGACGGCCCCACCGTCGGTGTCGAGCAGGACGACCCGGCTGAGCGTCCCGGTGACCACCTGCACGGACAGCTCCCCGTACTCCAGGTACGTGTCGCTGACCAGGCACAGGACGCGACCGGACACCTCCGGGACAGGCACGCAGCCGCCCACGCCGCTCCCACTGCTGTCGCCCGGGTCGACGGGGCGCGCCGGGGCCAGGGCTGTGGTCCACCGGCGGTCACCGGTCAGCCTGTCGATCGCGACCAGTGCCTGGGAGCCGTCGCGCGCGTGCTCCAGACCGACCATCGCGCCCGCCGACTCGATCCCGGACCAGAGCACCTCCTCGGTCCCGTCCTCGAGCGTCCAGAGCAGCCGCACGTCCTCGTCGACGGGGCGGACGATGCCCGGCACGGTGGCCAGCTCCGCGAGGAGTGCGCGCTCCCGGGCGTCGGTGACCGCCTGCATGCCGGCGAGCGCCAGGACCAGCGCCACGGGGAGCGCGACCCATCGCCACGACGGCCGCCACCGGGCGCCCGCGGGCGTCGACGGCGCGTCCTCGAGCTCGTCGTGCTCGACGAGCTCGACCGCCAGCATCTGCGCGCGACGAGCCATGAGCGCACGGTACTGCGCGGGGATCAGCCCTTGAGGCGCCGGATCTCCGCGGCGGCCTGGGGAACGACCGTGAACAGGTCACCGACCACGCCGAAGTCCGCGATCTCGAAGATCGGGGCATCGGGATCGGAGTTGATCGCGACGATCGTGCCGGACGCCTGCATGCCGCCGCGGTGGTGCACGGCGCCGGAGACCCCGACCCCGATGTACACCCGCGGGGCGATGGTGACGCCGGTCTGGCCGATCTGGGCGTCGTGCCCGATCCAGCCCTCGTCCGTGGCGACGCGCGTGGCGCCGACCGCACCGCCGAGCACGTCTGCCAGCTCCTCGACCACCGAGAAGTCGCCCTCGGTGCCGCGACCACCGGCGACGACGATGCTCGCGCTGCCCAGGTCGGGCCGCCCGCTCGCGGGCCGCTCCGTGCGCTCGACCAGCGTCACGCGACGTGCCTTGTCGCTGACCGCGACCACGTGCTCGCCGATCTGCGGCGCGGACGCACCGTCGACCGGGGCCGGCTGCACCGAGTTGGGCTTGAGGGCGACGATCGCCAGCGGCGCGGTGATCGCGCACRCGGTGGTCCAGGTGCCCGCGAAGACCGTCTTGGACGCCACGTACCGGCCGTCGACGAGCGCGAGGCCGTCGGCGTCGGTGACGACACCCGCGCCGGTGCTCACCGCGAGCCGCGCGGCGGCCTCCTTGTTCTCGAACGACGAGACGACCAGGAGCAGGCCGTTCTCGAACGACGAGACGACCAGGAGCAGGCC
>NZ_JBFUHU010000297.1:0-4678 GCF_056402235.1 Cellulomonas sp. P4_B5_2 | reverse complement strand
CCCCGCGGGCGGCCGTTCCTGTGTCATGTGTGGCGGTCAGCCGTCCTGGTCAGAGGGCGTCGTCGCCGTGCTCACCGGTGCGGACGCGAGCCACGTCCTCGACCGGCACGACCCAGACCTTGCCGTCACCGATCTTGCCGGTCTGCGCCGCGCGGACGATGACGTCGGTCACGCTGACCACGTCCGCGTCGCTGACGAGCACGTCGATCTTGACCTTGGGGACCAGGTCGACCGTGTACTCGGCACCGCGGTAGACCTCGGTGTGACCGCGCTGGCGGCCGTAGCCGCTGGCCTCGCTCACGGTCAGACCACGGACGCCTGCAGCCTCGAGGGCCGACTTCACATCGTCCAGCCGGTGCGGCTGGATGACCGCCGTCACGAGCTTCGTCATCACTTCACCTCCGTCACGACACGGGCGCCGACGCCCAGCGTCTCGTATGCGGTCTCAGCGTGCAGCGCCAGGTCGACCCCGCCGACCTCGGCCTCTTCAGAGACCCGCAGACCGATGGTCGCCTTGAGGATGAGCGCGATGACGTACGTCGCCGTGAAGCTGAACAGCACCGCGGCGAGCGCGACGATCGTCTGGGTGGCGAGCTGAGTGACCCCGCCACCGTAGAACAGACCGTTCTGTGCGCCGTCCGGGTACCAGGTGCTGTTCGTGTCCGTGGCGAAGAAGCCGATGAGGATCGTCCCCACCAGACCACCGACGAGGTGGACACCGACGACGTCGAGCGAGTCGTCGTAGCCGAACCGGAACTTCAGGCCGACGGCGAGGGCGCAGAGCACACCAGCGACGAGACCGACGGCGATGGCGCCCCACGTGTCGACCGCCGCAGCGGCCGGCGTGATGGCGACGAGGCCCGCGACCACGCCGGAGGCGGCACCGAGCGACGTGGGGTGACCGTCACGCAGCTTCTCCGTGGCGAGCCAGGCGAGCATCGCGACGCCCGTGGCCAGGAGGGTGTTGAGCCAGGCGCGACCGGCCGTGCCGTCGGCAGCGAACTCGGAGCCCGCGTTGAAGCCGAACCAGCCGAACCACAGGAGAGCGGCACCGAGCATGACGAACGGCAGGTTGTGCGGCCGCATGGCCTCCTTGCCGAAGCCCTTGCGCTTGCCGAGCACGAGCGCCAGCACCAGGCCGGCGGTACCGGCGTTGATGTGGACGACCGTTCCACCGGCGAAGTCGATCGGGGTCGAGAGACCCTCCGTGAGGCCCGTGGCGCTGAGCAGGCCACCGCCCCACACCCAGTGGGCGAGCGGCATGTAGACCACGGTCACCCAGACGGCCGTGAAGACGAGCCACGCGCCGAACTTGATGCGGTCCGCCACGGCACCCGAGATGAGCGCGACCGTGATGATCGCGAACGTGGCCTGGTAGCCCGCGGCCACGAGGAACGGCACGCCCGAGGCGGCCATCAGGCTCTGGTCGTCCGTCGCGCCCTGCAGGCCGAAGAACTCGAACGGGTTGCCGAGCCACCCGCCGCCGAGGTCCGGGCCGAACGCACCGGAGTAGCCGTAGAGCACCCAGATGAGACCGGCGACGCCGATCGCGCCGAAGCTCATCATCATCATGTTCAGCACGCTCTTGCCGCGCACCATGCCGCCGTAGAAGAACGCCAGCCCCGGCGTCATCAGCAGCACGAGCGACGCGGCGGTGAGCATAAACGCCGTGTTCCCGCTGTCCAGCTCGAATTCCATCGAGATCGCCTCTCCACTCGCCAGCCGGGGGTGGCTGGTCCGGGGATCACAGTCGACGAGGCGAGTTTCGGTCAGAGGCGAGGGACGTTACGTCGGTGTGACAAGCCGCTTCCGCACGTAAACGTTCGGTTTCGTGGTGATCGGCCGTCCAGGAGCGCTACCCCTGCAGCAGGGCGTCGACGAAGGCCTCGGGGTCGAACGGTGCCAGGTCGYCGGGACCCTCGCCGAGGCCGACGAGCTTGACCGGGACGCCCAGCTCGCGCTGCACGGCGACGACGATCCCGCCCTTGGCCGTGCCGTCGAGCTTGGTGAGCACGATGCCCGTCACGCCGGCGACCTCGCTGAACACGCGCGCCTGGTTCAGACCGTTCTGACCTGTCGTGGCGTCGAGCACCAGGAGCACCTCGGACAGGGGCGCCTCCCGCGTGATCACGCGGGTGATCTTGCCCAGCTCGTCCATCAGCCCGGCCTTGTTCTGCAGGCGTCCGGCCGTGTCCACGAGCACCACGTCGATCCCCTCGGCGCGGCCCGTGCGGACGGCGTCGAACGCCACGGCCGCGGGGTCGGCGCCGTCGCGGTCCGACCGGACCGTGTGCACGCCCACGCGCGAGCCCCACGTCTGGAGCTGGTCGGCGGCGGCCGCGCGGAACGTGTCCGCCGCACCCAGCACGACCGTCTTCCCGTCGGCGACGAGCACGCGCGCGAGCTTGCCGACGGTCGTGGTCTTGCCGGTGCCGTTGACGCCGACGACGAGGACGACCGCGGGGAGCGGCGACCCGTCGGCAGCCGCTCCGTGCGCGGTGTTCAGGCTGCGGTCGAGGGACGGGTCGACGAGCGCGAGGAGCTGCTCGCGCAGGAGCGCGCGGACGTGCGCCGGGTCCTTGAGGCCCTCGACGCGGACGCGGGTGCGCAGGGCGTCGATGAGCTCGCCGGACGGGCCTGCGCCGACGTCGGCCAGGAGCAGGGTCTCCTCGAGCTCGTCCCAGTCGTCCTCAGTCAGGTGGTCCTTGGACAGCACAGCGAGCAGCCGGGTGCCCAGGGGCGACCCGGAGCGGGCGAGCCGGTCCCGCAGCCGCGAGAGCCGGCCGGCGACCGGCGCCGGGACCTCGAGGGCCGGGGGCGCCTCGGCCTCCTCGGGCACCACCTCGGTGGGCGGCGCGGGGGGCGCGGGCGACGGGGTCTCGAGCTCGGGGGCCGGCGCCGGGGCCGGCACGTCGACGGTCGGGGGCGCCTCGTCGGTCGTCGAGCCGCGGCGGCGGCGGACGAAGACGGTCGCCAGCGCGACGGCGATGACCGTCGGGATGCCGGCGGCCAGGAGGATCTCGAGCGTCTCGTTGGTCACCGGGACAGTCTGTCGGGCGGCAGGCTCAGGACGCGAACCGGCGCGTCAGGCGCGGACCTCAGCGGTCGCGGTTGCCGGGCAGCACGCCCGCGGCCTTGTCGCGGGCCCGCTGGAGGGTCGCCGCGAGGTCGTCCACCTGCAGGTACGCCTCGCCCTCGTCGACCGTCTCCCGCAGGAACTGGGCCAGCGAGAGGTCGACGGGCTCCACCGCGGCGGCGTCGGCCGCGGCGCGCTGGTCGGTGTCGGGGTTCTTCCGCCCCGCCCAGGCGGTGCGGAAGGTGCGGAACGGGGACTCACCCTTGTCCTTCGCCGAGCTGGCGACGCTCGCAGCGAGCAGCACCCCGGCGGCGACGAGGAGGGCCAGGAAGATCGCAACGAAGATGGCCATGGGCCCAGTGTCCGTGCCGATCGCCGGTCCGTCTGCGTCCCACGCACAGGGAGCGTCAAACGGCACACAATCTCCACACCCTGTCGGGTGAGCCCGCACCGGTCAGACGGCGACGTCCTCGCGCATCCGCTGGCTGATGACGGTGGTCACGCCGTCGCCGCGCATGGTCACGCCGTACAGGGCGTCGGCGATCTCCATCGTGCGCTTCTGGTGCGTGACGACGATGAGCTGCGAGTCCTCCTGGAGCTCCCGGAAGAGCTCGAGCAGCCGGCCGAGGTTGGCGTCGTCGAGGGCCGCCTCGACCTCGTCCATCACGTAGAACGGGCTGGGCCGCGCCTTGAAGATGGCCACGAGCAGGGCGACCGCGGTGAGCGACCGCTCGCCGCCCGAGAGCAGGGACAGCCGCTTGACCTTCTTGCCGGCCGGACGCGCCTCGACCTCGATGCCGGTGGTGAGCATGTTGTCGGGGTCGGTGAGCACGAGCCGGCCCTCGCCTCCCGGGAACAGCCGCGGGAAGACGACGTCGAACGCCGCGGCGGTGTCGCGGTACGCCTCGGCGAACACCTGCTCGACGCGCTCGTCGATCTCGCGGACGATCTCGAGCAGGTCGGTGCGCGACTTCTTCAGGTCCGCCAGCTGCTCCACCAGGAACTGGTGGCGCTCCTCGAGGGCGGCGAACTCCTCGAGCGCGAGCGGGTTGACGCGGCCGAGCAGCGAGAGCGCGCGCTCGGCGGCCCGCAGGCGCTTCTCCTGCTGCTCGCGCACGTACGGGACCTCCGTCGGTGCGTCGGGGTCCACCTCCGCGCCCGGCACGGTGATCACGGGGACGGCCTGGTGGGGGCCGTACTCGTCGAGCAGGACGGCCGGGTCGAGGCCCAGGTCGTCGATCGCGCGGGCCTGCAGCGCCTCGATCCGCAGCCGCTGCTGGGTGCGGGCCACCTCGTCGCGGTGGGCGACGTCGGTGAGCTGGGCCAGCTCGGCGGCGCGGACGTCGACCTCGGCGCGTGCGGCGGTGACCGCGCGGTCGCGCTCGCCGCGAGCCGTCTCGGCCGCGTCACGCTCCGCCGACGCGCGCCGCAAGGACTCGTCCAGCACGACCAGCGCCTGCGTGGCCCCGTCGCGCACCGACTGGGCGACGGTCGCCTGGCGCGAGCGGGCGCGCTCGCGCTCGGCGGCGCGCTCGCGGGCCACCCGCTCGGACTGTGCGGCCCCGGCGCGCTCGCGGGCCACCCGCTCGGACTGTGCGGCCC
>NZ_JBFUHU010000296.1:0-4686 GCF_056402235.1 Cellulomonas sp. P4_B5_2 | reverse complement strand
CCACCGGCCGGGACGCCGACGAGCTGGCCGCCGCGGTCCGGTGCTACCTGCCGGCCGACGACGTCGCGGTCCTGCCGTCGTGGGAGACGCTCCCGCACGAGCGCCTCTCGCCCCGCAGCGACACGGTCGCCCGCCGGCTGGCGGTGTTCCGCAGGCTGGCGCACCCGGAGACCGAGGGCCACGCCGGTCCGGTCCGGGTGCTGGTGATGCCCGTGCGCGCGCTGCTGCAGCCCGTGGTCGAGGGGCTCGGAGAGCTGGAGCCGGTCTCGATCAGCACGGGCGACCGGGTGGACCTGGCGGACCTCGCGGAGAAGCTGGTCGCGGCCGCCTACACGCGCGTGGACATGGTGGAGAAGCGCGGCGAGTTCGCGGTGYGCGGCGGGATCATCGACGTGTTCCCGCCCACCGAGGACCACCCGCTGCGCGTGGAGCTGTGGGGTGAGGACGTCGAGGAGATCCGCTGGTTCTCGATCGCCGACCAGCGCAGCCTCGAGGTGGCCGACCACGGCGTGTGGGCGCCGCCGTGCCGGGAGATCCTGCTGACCGACGCCGTGCGCGCCAGGGCCACCGAGCTCATCCCGCAGCTGCCGGGCGCGGTCGACATGCTGGACAAGCTGGCGCAGGGCATCGCGGTCGAGGGCATGGAGTCGCTGGCGCCCGCGCTGGTGGAGTCGATGGTGCCGGTGCTCGACCTGGTGGGCGACGACAGCCTGCTGGTCATGGTCGACCCGGAGCGCGTGCGGCGACGGGCGCACGACCTCGTGGCCACCACGCAGGAGTTCCTCGAGGCCGCGTGGACGTCCGCCGCGGCCGGTGCGGCGACCCCGCTGGACCTCTCGGCGGCGAGCTTCGCCTCGTTCGCCGAGATCCGCGGGCTCGCGGCCGTGCGCGGCCTCGGCTGGTGGACGCTGTCGCCGTTCTCCCTGGACGTCGACGCCACGGAGGCGGCGAAGCCCGACGACTTCTACGAGGGCGCGACCGGCACGGGGCACACCGCGGCGCGCAACCTCGCGCCCGGCGAGATCCAGCCGATGGCCGACGACCTCGCGGCGACCGCGCAGACCCTCGTGATCGCGGCGCGGGACGTCGAGCGCTACCGCGGGGAGGTCGCCCGCGCGGTGGCCGACGTGCGCGTGCTGCAGCAGTCCGGCTGGCGGCTGGTGCTGGCCACCGAGGGGCACGGTCCCGCGCAGCGCATGGTCGAGCAGCTGCGTGCCGCGGAGGTCCCGGCGCGGCTCGTCGGCACGATCACCGAGGAGCCCGAGGGCGGCGTCGTCCTCGTCGTGCCCGCCCCCGTCGGCCCCGGCTTCGTGGCCGAGCCCCTGCACCTCGCGGTGTTCTCCGAGTCGGACCTCACGGGCCGTGCCGGGACCAGCACCCGCGACATGCGCCGCATGCCCAGCCGGCGCCGCAACGTGGTCGACCCCCTGCAGCTGCGCCCGCACGACTACGTGGTGCACGAGCAGCACGGCGTGGGCCGTTTCGTGGAGTTGGTGCAGCGGACCATCGGCACCGGTGCCAACGCGGCGACGCGCGAGTACCTGGTGATCGAGTACGCGTCGAGCAAGCGCGGCCAGCCCGGGGACCGGTTGTTCGTTCCCAGCGACCAGCTGGACCAGGTCACCAAGTACGTGGGCGGCGAGGCGCCGTCGCTGTCCAAGATGGGCGGCGGCGACTGGGCCAAGACCAAGGGCCGGGCCAAGAAGGCCGTCAAGGAGATCGCCGCCGAGCTCATCCGGCTGTACTCCGCGCGCATGGCCACGGCGGGGCACGCGTTCGGCCCGGACACCCCGTGGCAGCGCGAGCTCGAGGACGCGTTCGCGTACGTGGAGACCCCGGACCAGGCCGCGACCATCGACGAGGTCAAGGCCGACATGGAGAAGCCGRTCCCGATGGACCGCSTSGTCWKCGGYGACGTCGGCTACGGCAAGACCGAGATCGCSGTGCGSGCCGCGTTCAAGGCGGTGCAGGACGGCAAGCAGGTCGCGATCCTGGTGCCGACGACCCTCCTGGTGCAGCAGCACCTCGACACGTTCTCCGAGCGGTACAGCGCGTTCCCGGTCACCGTGAAGGCGCTCAGCCGGTTCCAGTCGCCGAAGGAGTCGAAGGAGGTCGTCGCCGGCCTGTCCGACGGGACGGTCGACGTGGTCATCGGCACGCACCGGCTCATCACCGGCGAGGTGCGGTTCAAGGACCTCGGCCTGGTGGTGATCGACGAGGAGCAGCGGTTCGGCGTCGAGCACAAGGAGACGCTCAAGGCTCTGCKCACCAACGTCGACGTGCTGGCGATGAGCGCGACCCCGATCCCGCGCACGCTGGAGATGGCGGTGACCGGCATCCGTGAGATGTCGACGCTGGCCACCCCGCCCGAGGAGCGGCACCCGGTCCTGACGTTCGTCGGCGCGTACGACGAGAAGCAGATCAGCGCGGCGATCCGGCGTGAGCTCCTGCGCGAGGGCCAGGTGTTCTACGTGCACAACAAGGTCGACTCGATCGAGAAGACCGCGTCGCGCCTGATGGAGCTGGTCCCCGAGGCGAGGGTCGCGGTGGCGCACGGGAAGATGAACGAGCACCAGCTCGAGCAGGTGATCGTCGACTTCTGGGAGAAGCGGTTCGACGTCCTGGTCTGCACGACCATCGTCGAGACCGGCCTGGACATCTCCAACGCGAACACCCTGATCCTCGAGCGCGCCGACCTGCTGGGCCTCTCTCAGCTGCACCAGCTGCGCGGCCGGGTGGGCCGAGGGCGCGAGCGGGCGTACTCCTACTTCCTGTACCCGCCGGAGAAGCCCCTGACGGAGACCGCGCACGACCGGCTCCAGACGATCGCGGCGAACACCGACCTCGGCGCCGGCATGGCGGTCGCGATGAAGGACCTCGAGATCCGCGGCGCCGGCAACCTGCTGGGCGGCGAGCAGTCCGGGCACATCGAGGGCGTCGGCTTCGACCTCTACATCCGCATGGTCGGCGAGGCGGTGGCCAACTTCCGCGGTGACGTGGAGGAGGAGGTCCCCGACGTCACCATCGAGCTGCCGGTCGACGCGCACATCCCGCACGACTACATCGCGCACGAGCGGCTGCGCCTCGAGGCGTACCGGAAGATCGCGGCGGCGGCGGACTCGGCGGCCCTCGGCGAGGTCCGGGCCGAGCTGGTGGACCGCTACGGCGCGGTGCCGGCCGCGGTCGACAACCTGTTCGAGGTGGCCGAGTTCCGCCAGCACGTGCGCAACAGCGGGCTGTCGGACGTGACCGCGCAGGGCAAGTTCATCCGGTTCGCGCCGGTGGATCTGCCCGAGTCCGCCCAGCTGCGCCTGAAGCGGCTCTACCCAGGGTCGGTGCTCAAGCCCGCGGTGCGGACGGTGCTGGTGCCCTGGCCGATGACGGCACGCATCGGCGGCAAGCCGGTGCAGGGCCGCGAGGTCATGCTCTGGGCCAGGCAGTTCATCGACGCGATCGTGCGGGGCGACGTCTCGGCGGCGGCGACGGTGGRCGCCGCGCGCAGGTGAGGGCCCTACGATGACCCCGATCGACGAGCGACGACGCAGGAGGTCTCAGGTGGCGGTGCAGTGGCGTGCGGGAGTGCGGGCAGCGGGTGTGCTCGTCGCGCTCGCGACGACGGCCGGTCTGGCGGGGTGCGCCGGGCAGCCCGGCGCGGCCGCGGTGGTCGACGGCACGGCGATCCCCACCGCGGACGTGAGCGCGGCGCTCGAGGAGCTCGCACCGTGGTTCCAGGGCGTGACGACGACCAACGTCCTCGCCGTGCTCGTGCAGGAGCCCACCGTGGTCGAGCTCGCGGCCGAGAAGGGCGTCGGTGTCTCGGACGAGGACGCCGAGGCGCTGCTCGCCCAGGTGGTGCAGCAGAAGGTGCAGGGCGCGACGGCCACGTTCACCGACCCGTCGCTGGCCGTCGCCCGCTACTCGATCGCGTACACCAACCTGCAGGGGCTCCCGGAGGACGAGGGTATCGGCGACGAGATCGACGCGCGCCTGCGTGAGCTCGACGTGGAGGTGAACCCGCGGTTCGCCTCGCTGGCGGACGGCAACCAGGTGGCCGAACCCGTCCCCGCCCCGTGGCTGGTCACCTCCGCGGCTCCGGCTCCCGACGACGAGTCGACGGAGCCTACGCCGGAGCCGACGCCCTCGGCGTCGTGACGGACCCGCAGCCGGACCCCCTGCGCGCCCTCGTGCGCGTGATGGACCGGCTGCGCTCGCCGGGCGGCTGCCCGTGGGACGCCCAGCAGACGCACGAGTCGCTGGTGCCGTACGTGCTCGAGGAGGCCCACGAGCTGGCGGAGGCGATCGAGACCGACGACCGCGCCGGGCTGCGCGAGGAGCTGGGTGACCTGCTCCTGCAGGTGGTGTTCCACGCCCGCATCGCCACCGAGCACCCCACCGACCCGTTCGACGTGGACGACGTCGCCGCGGACCTCGCCGCCAAGCTGGTGCGCCGGCACCCCCACGTCTTCGAGGGCGCTCCGGTCGAGGGCGACGTGCACGTGCAGTGGGACCGGCTGAAGAACGCGGAGAAGCAGCGCGGGTCGGCACTCGACGGGATCCCGCTGGCGATCGGCGCGCTCGCGCGCGGGCAGAAGGTGCTGGCGCGTGCGCAGCGGGCCGGGATCGACGCCGCGGGACTCGCTCGCGACGTGGACCCGGCCGACGAGGTCGGTCGGCGGCTCCTCGCCG
>NZ_JBFUHU010000295.1:0-4688 GCF_056402235.1 Cellulomonas sp. P4_B5_2 | reverse complement strand
GGCATGAAGACCCGGGTGGCGCCCATCGCGGAGGTGGTCGGCCCCTGGGGCGAGAACGACGTCGCCGGCGCGGCGGGCGGCGGCGTGTAGGGCGGCGGACCGGACGGACCGGCCTGGTAGGCGGCCCCGGGCGCGGCCGGAGCCTGCGCCTGGTACGGCGGTGGGCTGGGCGGCGCCTGCTGCGCGGTGCTCTGCGACGGGATCGGCGAGAACATCGCCGGCGCCCCCGCCTGCGGTCCGACGGGTCGGTAGGGCGGCAACGGCCGCGAGGGCTCCCCCGCGGGTGCCTGATAGTTCTCGCTCACGTCATTCCCTCCACGTGGTCACCCGGTTCGACCGGCACGGGCGTGCCGGTACCAGGCCTTCGTCCTGGACCGTTCATCGGCGGTGCGGATGCCCGACTTGAGGCATCAGCACGCGTCGCTACTACGTGACGACGACGCGCAGGATCTCCTCGATGGAGGTCTGCCCGAGCGCGACCTTGTGCCAGCCGTCGTCGCGCAGCGGGATCATGCCCTGCTTCACCGCCGTCGCAGCGATGTCGGCGGACGACGAGTGAGCGACTGCGTGGCGCTCGATCTCCTCGGTGACCCGCATGACCTCGTGCAGCGCGAGCCGACCCCGGTACCCCGTCTTGGAGCACGTGGCGCAGCCGACCCGGCGCATGAGCTCCGGCAGCGGCTCCCCGTCGACCCACGGGAAACGGGCCGCGAGGAGCTCCGTGGGGGTCGGCGTGTACGGCTCCTTGCACTTGTTGCAGAGCTTGCGCGCGAGCCGCTGGGCCACGACCGCGTCCAGGGCCGAACCGACGAGGAACGGCTCGATGCCCATCTCCGTCAGACGGGTGATGGCGGACGGCGCGTCGTTGGTGTGCAGCGTGGAGAGCACGAGGTGACCGGTGAGGGCGGCCTCGATGGCGATCTGCGCGGTCTCGTGGTCGCGGATCTCACCGAGGAGGACGACGTCGGGGTCGGACCGCAGGATCGATCGGAGCGCCCCGGCGAACGTCAGGCCGGCCTTCACGTTCACCTGGACCTGGTTGATGCCGGCGAGCCGGTACTCGACGGGGTCCTCGACCGTGATGACGTTGATCTCCGGCTTGGACACCGCATTGAGGGTCGCGTAGAGCGTGGTCGACTTGCCCGATCCGGTCGGCCCGGTGACCAGGATCATCCCGTACGGCTTGGTGTACGACTCGCGGTACACCTCGTAGTTCGACTCGAGGAACGACAGGTCGCGCAGGTCGAGGCTCGCGGTGGAGTTGTCGAGGATTCGCATGACGATCTTCTCGCCCCACACGGTCGGCAGCGTGGCCACCCGGAGGTCGATCTTGCGCCCGTTGTGCACCACGGACATGCGGCCGTCCTGGGGCTTGCGGCGCTCCGCGATGTCGATGTCGCTCATGATCTTCACGCGGCTGATGACGCCGCCGGTGATCTGCTTGGGCGCCCGCTGGGTCTCGTGCAGCACGCCGTCGATCCGGTAGCGGACCCGGAGGTCGTGCTCGGACGGCTCGATGTGGATGTCCGAGGCCCGGTCGGTGATCGCCTGCGTCACCAGCAGGTTGACGAACCGCACGATCGGCGCGTCCTCGTTGCCGATCTCCGCCATCTTGGAGAGGTCGGCCTCGGCCTCGGCGTCGGCGTCCTCGAACGCCTGCGACAGGTCTTCCATCTCGTCGTCGGCACGGCAGTACCGGTCGATCGCGCGCAGCAGGTTGTCGTGCGTGGCGATGACAGGGATGACGGACATGCCCGAGACGGAGCGCACGTCGTCGACCGCCATGACGTTGCCGGGGTCGGAGGTCGCGAGCACGATCGACCCGCCCTCGAGAGCGACGGGAAGCACGGAGTAGCGGCGGCACAGCGCGCCGGGGACCAGGCTGACGGCCATGCGGTCGACCGGGTAGTCGTCGAGGTCGACGAAGTCCATGCCGACCTGGTTGGCGAGCGCCTTGACCAGCTGGGACTCGGTGAGGACCCCGAGCTCGACCAGCGTGCGTCCCAACGTCGTGCCCCGGGCCAACGTCTCGTCCAGCGCGGCGAGCAGCTGCGCCTCCGTGACCAGTCCGTCGTCGAGCAGGATCTCCCCGAGCTGCTTCACGCGCGTCCCTCCGTCGAGCTGGCGGCCGGGTGCTGGCCGCGCGGATGTCTCTGTAGACATCGGCAGGGAGGTCGACGTGCCTGAGGAAGTCAGCCGCTGAGTTTGTCCTCGAGGGCGGCCGACATCGCGGCAAGAGGTGCCGGGTGCCCGGTCATCAGGCGGACCTGCTCGGCGGCCTGGTGCAGCAGCATCTGCTCACCGCCCACCACCACTCCCCCGGCAGCCGCCCAGGCGAGGGACAGCGCCGTGGGGCGCGGGTCGTACGCGACGTCCAGGAGGGTGCCCGCGGCGTGCTCGAGCCGGCCCGCCAGAGGATCGGCGGCGTGCGGCGGGAGGGTCGACACGACGACGTCCGCCTGCCCGATCTCGCCGGCGTGATCGAGCGTGCGGTACACCGGGGTGACCCCCATCCGGTGCGCGGCACGCATGAGACCGCCGGCCCGTGCGACCGCGCGCACGTAGACCACCGGGGAGGTGCAGCCCAGCTGCGCGAGTGCGGCCAGCGCCGACGACGCGGTGGCGCCCGCGCCGAGCACGGCCGCGGTCCCGACCGGGCCGTCCAGGCCCAGGGCGGCGACGATCCCGTGCACGTCCGTGTTGGCGCCGACGAGCGTGCGGCCCTGGAACAGCACGGTGTTGACCGCACCGACCACCTCGGCGAGCGGCTCGACGTGGTCGAGCAGCGGGATGACCGTCTGCTTGAGCGGCATGGTCAGGCTCAGCCCCGCCCAGGAGCCGTCGAGCCCGCGCACGAACGCCTCGAGCTCAGCCTCGGTGACGTCGACGGCGTCGTAGCGCCAGCCGTCGAGGCCCAGCGCCGCGTAGGCGGCACGGTGCAGCGTCGGTGACAGCGAGTGCGCCACCGGGTGCCCGAGCACCGCCGCCCGTCGAGGGGCGGCGATGGTCACCCGCTGTTCTCCGCCTGCCACTGACGAAGCAGTGCCTTGTTCGCGTTGTGCTCCTCGTTCGTGACGGCGAACCGGGTCTCCCCGGTGTCGAGGTTGACCGCCACCCAGAAGAGCCARTCACCCGGCTCAGGGTTGAGGACCGCGTCGATCGACACCGCACCCGGGGAGGCGATCGGCGACGGCGGCAACCCGAGGTGGGTGTAGGTGTTGTAGGCGTTGGAGTCGTCCTGCGTCATCTCCGTGGTCAGGTCCATGCCCGAGATGCCCAGCCCGTAGGCGACCGTCGCGTCGATCTGCAGGACCATCTCCTTGTCGAGCCGGTTCTCGATGGCACGGGCCACCTTGGGCCGGTCCTCGGGGAGCTTCGCCTCGCGCTCCACCAGCGACGCCTTGTTGAGCACGGTCTCCCACTGGTCCTGCGGGACACCCTTCTGCGTCAGCACGGCGACGGTCTGCGCGGTCATCTGCGCCAGCACGCTCGCCGGCGTGGCGTCCGGCTGGATATCGTAGGTGGCAGGGAACAGCCAGCCCTCGGCGTTGCCGTTGGCCTCGGCCGGGAGCGCGATGGCAGCGGGGTCCGCGATCGCGGCCTGGACGTCCTCGACGGGGACGGCCATCTTCTCGCTGAGCTTCGTCGCAATCTGGTCCTTGGTGAGCCCCTCGGGGATCGTGACCTTGAACGAGACCCGGCTCGACGGGTTGAGAAGCGCGGTGACGGCGTCGGAGGCCTTCATCTCGAGCAGCATCGAATAGGTGCCCGGCYGGATCGAGCCTGCCTGCGGGTTCGCGGCGAAGGCGTCGTTGAAGGCCTTGGCGGTGGCGACGACCCCGGCGTCCACGAGCGTCGTCGCCATGTCCGCGCCGGTGTCGCCGGGCTTGATGACGATCTCCACCCTGCCGTGACCGACCCCGGTGTAGTCCTTGACCCCGCTGCCGGAGCCTCCCTGACCCTGGAAGAAGCCGCCCATCAGCTCGACGACCACGTAGGCGGCGCCGACCACCATGAGGAGGGCCACGACGAGCACCCAGATCGAGCGACGACGGCGACGCTTGCGCTCGCGCTGCTCCTTGGCTCGACCGCGGGATCGCGAGGGCCGGTGCTCAGGAGGGGCGACGCGGGTGTCGCCGCCGAAGAGATCACTCACCTCGTCGCTCCGTTCTCCAGGGGCCCAGCGGTCGGTCTGGCTGTTGGTCACGTGCGAGTCACTCCACAGTCGTCCGTGCGTCGCCCGCAGCCCCCCCGCGCGCCACTGGAACGTGCTGTCCTGGGTCGACCGGGACCCGCTCACCGGGACGTCGTCCCGACGCACGCTCCGCGTCCAGCGCGGACTGCAAGATCACCACCGCGGCCGCCTGATCGACGACCTGCCGGTGGCTGCGTCCGGATCGGCCGGACGCATGCAGCGCGTGATGGGCGGACACCGTGCTCATCCGCTCGTCGACCAACCGCACCGCGACGGGTGCGACGGCCTGCGCCAGTTGGACAGCGTACGCGCGCGCGGCCGCAGATGCGGAACCTTCGGCACCCGACAAGTGCATCGGGAGTCCCACGTACACAACACCCACACCTCGCTCCTGCACCTCCCGCACCACCTGCGCGAGGTCGGCAGGGAGCCGACCCTTCGTGCCGGTCGCACGGGCGAGCGTGGCCACCGGCGTGGCGATCAGCCCGTCGGG
>NZ_JBFUHU010000294.1:0-4725 GCF_056402235.1 Cellulomonas sp. P4_B5_2 | reverse complement strand
ATGTTCGTCATGGCGCCTCACCCTCGTCGAGCACCCGGCGCCCGGCCTCGCGCTGAACGGCGCTCTGGTCGAACCAGCGCCAGGCGAGAAGGGCCGTGTAGCAGAGCAGCGCGAGGAAGAACGCCTCCTCCACCGGCAGCTCGGGGGCCAGCAGCAGGCCGGTCATGTGCGGCGAGTCGCCGCGCGCGAAGATGCCGAGCACCAGCCCGAGGCCGTCCCACAGCAGGAAGCCGACGACCCCGATCCCGACGGTCAGCGCCGCGCGGCGGGCGTCCGCCCAGAACGCGAGCCGGAACCGACGGTCCAGCAGGGCGAGCCCGCCGAGGGAGAGCAGCAGGGCGCCGAGGTACGCGAACCTCATCCGACCGACTCGCTCCAGACCCCACGGGGCCGCGCCGCGGCCAGGTAGCCCGGACGCAGCGGGGCGGGCAGCGGGTGCGACGAGGTCTCGCCCAGCATCCGCTTGACCACCAGCTCGGCGCTGATCAGGCACATCGGCAGTCCCACACCCGGGATCGTGCCACCTCCCACGTGCAGCACGTTGGGGACGCGCGAGGACACGTCGCCCGGCCGGAACATCGCGCTCTGCCGCAGGGTGTGCTCCATGCCCAGGGCACTCCCGCGCCAGGCGGAGAAGTCGCGGGCGAAGTCGGCGGGGCCGACGACGCGGCGTGTGACCACCCGGTCGCGCAGGCCGGGAACGCCCGCCCAGGAGCCGACCTGGTCGAGGAACCGGTCCGCGTGCTGCTCGAGGGTGTCCCCGCCGAGCGACGGGTCGGCAGGGAACGGGACCAGCACGAACAGGTTCTCGTGGCCCGGAGGCGCTGCGGTCGGGTCGCTCGCGGTGGTCCGCGAGACGTACATCGACGCCGCCTCGGGCACCCGCAGGCCGTCCGCCGGGGTGGCGCGGCCGGTGCCGAGGATGTCCTCGAAGTTGCCCGGCCAGTCGCGCGTGAAGAACAGCGAGTGGTGGGCCAGCTCCGGCAGCTCGCCGCGCACGCCGGCCATGATCAGCAGCGCCGAGATACCCGGCCCGCGGTCCTCCCACCAGGGCGCGGGCAGGTCGCGGTGCTCGCCCAGCAGGGCGGTCTCGGTGTGGTGCCGGTCCGCGGCGGACACCACGACGTCGGCCGGGATCACCGAACCGTCCGCGAGCCGCACCCCGCGGGCCGACCCGGACCTGCGCGGGTGCGCCAGCGAGGGGCGGGCGTCCTCGATCTCGATCGAGGCCACGTCGGCCTCGGTGCGGATCTCGACACCCTCCTTGCGGGCGATCCGCTCGAGCGCCTCGATCACCGTGTACATCCCCCCACGCGGGAAACGTACGCCGTCGACCAGGTCGAGGTGGCTCATCAGCGAGTAGAGCGCGGGGACGCGGTACGGCGACGACCCGAGGAACACCGCGTGGTACCCGAGCACCTGCCGGAGCACCGGATCGGTCACCGTCGAGGCGACCTTGTCCGCGAGCGTGCCCGTCAGCAGGCCGGCCAGCGTGCCGGACTGCCGCACGATCTCCGCGGTGAGGAGCCGGTCCGGTCGCGCGAAGGTGGTGTACAGGAACGCGTCGAGGGCGGTCCGGTACGCCTGCGTCGAGGCCTCGGTGTACCGCCGGATCGCCTCGCCGGCACCCGGCTCCCGCGCCTCGAACGTCGCCCAGTTGGCCTCCGGGTCGCCGACCACGTCGAACGGCTCCGCGGGTCCTCCGTCGAGCGGCTCCGGGAACAGGCGGTACGCCGGGTCCAGCCGCTCGAGGTCGACGTGGTCCTCGATCCGCTGGCCCAGGAGCGCGAACGCGTGCTCGAACACCTCGGGCATGAAGTACCAGGACGGTCCGGTGTCGAACCGGAACCCGTCGATCGACACGGTCCCGGTGCGGCCACCCAGCTGGTCGTGCCGTTCCAGCAGCGTCACCAGCGCGCCACCGCGGGCGAGCAGCGCGGCTGTGGTGAGGCCCGCGATGCCGCCGCCGATGACGACGACCCGCCCCGGACGAGGTCCGCTCATGCGCCGACCTCGCGACCCGAGCGCGCCTCCGCCAGCACGGACTCGCCGACGACCAGCAGCTTGACCGGCGTGGGCAGACGCACCCGCTCGGTGAGCAACGACTCGGGAGGCCGCGTCGCGATCTCGTCGAGCAGGCGCTGGTACAGAGCCAGCGTCGCGCCCACCGCGTAGCGCGCCCGTCGCGGCAGGGTCGGCACCGCAGCCCGGGCGACGGCCACGTCCGCGGAGATCTCCGCGAGGATCGCGTCCAGCTGCGCCTGGTCGAGCTGCCCCGGGGTGGTCCCCGGGAAGTAGGAGCGCCCCAGCTCCTCGGTGTCGTCGCCGAGGTCGCGCAGGAAGTTGATCTTCTGGAACGCCGCGCCCAGCGCGCGCGCTCCGGCCACCTGCGGCTCGTCGGGCTCACGCACCGGCTCGTCCGGGCGCCGGTCCTCGTTGAGGAACGCGCGCACGCACATCAGGCCCACCACCTCGGCCGACCCGTACACGTACTCCTCGAAGCTGGTGCGGTCGTGCTCGTGCACCGTGAGGTCCGCCCGCATCGAGGCGAAGAACGGCTGCGTCTCCGCGGCGGTGATCCCCACGCGCCGGGCCGTCCGCGCGAACGCGTGCACGACCAGGTTGGTGGAGTATCCCGTGCGCAGGGCACGTGCGGTCTGCTCCTCCAGCTCGTCCAGCTCCGCACCTGCGTCGTCGCCCCGGTAGGTGTCCACCACCTCGTCGGCCAGCCGGACCAGCGCGTACACCGCGCGGATGTCCTGCTGCGCTCGCCGCCCTAGCAGCCGGGTGCCCAGCCCAAACGACGTGGAGTACGCGGCCAGCACACCGGCGCTCGTGCGCGCGGCTGTGGCGTCGTACAGCCGGAGCGCCCGGTCACGGGCCGATCGCACGTCCGACATCCGCTCCCCCAGCACTCAGTGACCCCGCCCGACCAGATCGTCGACGACGCCCACAAGGTAGCCCCCCAGGGGCTGCGGCAGGCTGCCCGCCGCCAGGGATCGCGCGTGCAGGCCCGTGCGCCGGGTCAGCTCCCGCACCGCTTCCAGCGCACCGCTCGACACCATGACGTCCCGCACGGCCGCGGCACCCGACTCGTCCAGGTCGGGCCGGCCCACGTGCGTGTCGAGCACCGCGCACCCGGTGGCGTCCGTCATCGCGTACGCCCGCCGGAGCAGCTCGGTGCGCTTGCCCTCGCGCAGGTCGGACACCACCGACTTGCCCGTCACCGCGGGGTCCCCGAACACGCCGAGCTCGTCGTCGGTCAGCTGGAACGCGACCCCGAGGGCCGAGCCGACCCCGTCGAGCTGCGCGATCCGCTCGTCGTCCGCTCCGGCCAGGATCGCGCCGACGACCAACGGCAGGCTGCCCGAGTAGGCGGCGGTCTTCAGCTCCGCCACCGCGAGCGCATCGACGTCCCGCGGCGACGAGAGGGACGCGGTCACGTCGAGCAGCTCCCCGATCACCGTGGTCTCGATGCCCTCGGCCAGCAGGCCGACCACCCGGAGCAGCTCCGACCGGTCCGCCGGGGCGCTCACCACCAGCGAGAACGCCGAAGCGATCGCCAGGTCGCCCGCCAGCAGGCCCGCGGCCAGCACCTGGTCGTCCACCACGCGCCCGGCCAGTCCCCGGGCTGCCAGGCGCGCCCGGGTCGCGCCTGCGACGTTGGGCCGCCCGCGGCGCACCTCGTCGTGGTCCAGCAGGTCGTCGTGCACGAGCATCGCCGTGTGCAGCACCTCGACGGCTGCGGCGACGGGAGCGATGGCACCCGCGTCCTGGCCACCGAGCCCGAGGTAGGCCGTGACCGCCAGCCGCGGCCGCATGAGCTTGCCGCCGACGACGTCCGCCAGGTCGGCCCACAGACGCGCCGCGACGTCGGAGCGCCCGGCTGCATGCCCTACCCGACCCGCAAGGAAGTCCTCCAGGACGCCGGCGGTCACCGCCATCGCGCGTTCGACCGCGACAGCCAGGTCGGCGGCGTCCGCCGTGTGCACCGCATCCGGTCGGACGACCACCCCCGGCGCTCCCGTCTCCCTGTGCATCCGGCCCCTCCCGTCAGTGCCCTGGACCGTCCTGCAGCGCGCCAGCGGGGTAGACGCTCAGCGTACTGAGCATCCCCTCGGACGCCACTGCAGACGGCTGTCGGGTCCCCTTCTGTCCGGAGGCCCCCGACGGATGCACCCACGACGGATGTGTGTGCGTGGCACGGCGTGAACTGGTCCTTGCCGACGCGAGTACGCCGACGAATTCACGTCCGCAGCGGACGATCCCCTGCTACGGTGCGAATCGCCGACATCACTCCAGTCAGGAGACGCTATGACAATCGGACGAACGATCGCCGCAGGCACTGCCACAGCCGCCCTCGCACTCGGCGCACTCGTCGCCAGCTCGACCGCCGGCGCCGCGACACTCTGGACCTATGTCGGCCCGTTCGGTGTCGTCAACGAGGCAAACCACGCGAGGTGCGAAGCGGTCCGAAAGGCCTACATCGCCGATGGCCTCATGACCAAGGCGTGCTACACCCGCAACGGCTACTGGTACTTCTCGGTGGAGATGTGAGCTGACCGTCGCAGAGCGGACCGGGACCTGCAGGTCGAGAGACTCCACCGCGGGGTGCTGAGCCCACGACGAGGGCGCACACGGCCGCACCGCTTGCGTCGGTAGGCTTGGCACCATGACATGGCTGGTCACCGGGGGTGCCGGGTACATCGGGTCGCACGTGGTGCG
>NZ_JBFUHU010000293.1:0-6582 GCF_056402235.1 Cellulomonas sp. P4_B5_2 | reverse complement strand
CCCCACCAGGGGTTCCGGTCCGCGCCCGCCGCCATGCGTGCCACCATGTCGCCATGCTGCCGTCCGACTGCCTGCACCCACGGCACCCCGGGCGTCGCTGATGGGCCGGCACGCCACCCCGGACCCCGTGCAGGAGCTGCCCCGCCGGCGGCGCCTCGCCCGGTTCGTCGTCCTCTGGCTCGAGCGCATCGGGCTCGGGGCGGCCGCAGGCGTCGGCACGCTCGGCGTGCTGCGGTGGGCGGGCACCTCGTGGACCGCCAGCCTCTGGATCGCCGGGGCCGTCGCCGTGATCGTCCCCGTCGCCGCGTGGCTGGCCTCGACCGTTCCCGGCCACGACGGCGCCGAGTAGCACCTCAGTCGGTCGGCGGACCCGTGTGCAGGCGGTCGACGATGGTCACCATGCCCACCACCGCGATCGCGAGCGCCACCGCCGCGACCACGTCGGTGAGGAAGTGGTAGCCGAGGTAGAGCCGGCTGAGCGCCACGAGCGCCGTCCCGACGAGCGCCGTCAGCCCCCAGCCGACGAGCCGCGGGGCCGTCGGTCGCCGGCTGCAGACGAGGTAGGTGGCCACCAGCAGGAGTGTCGCGGTGCCGATCGTGTGCCCGGACGGGAACGACGCCGTCGTCTCCGCACCCGGGACGAACATCGTGTCCTCGGGCGGCCTCTCACGCCCCACCAGGCCCTTGACGGAGAGGCTGATCAGCGTCGACGCGACCATCGCCCCCGCCAGCAGTGCCGGACGCCACCACGCCCGCCGCACGAGGGCCCAGACGCCGCAGGCCACCGCGACGAGGATCGGGAGCACCGTGGGACCCGAGACGAACGTGATCGCCGCCAGCACCCCCGTCCACCCCGGGGTGCGGTGCGCCACCAGGTACTCGAGCACGGGTTGGTCGAGGCTCGACAGGTCGTCCTTCTCGCGGACCGTGTCGAGCACGCCGAAGAACACCGCGAGCCCGCCCGCGACGAGCACGATGCCCGGCAGCCACGCCCAGAGCACGGGCCGCGACCACAGCGCGGCGAGCGTCGGGAGGCGGGGCGGCGTGCGTGCGACGTCGTCGGTCATTGGTCGACGCTAACCGCGGCACGCCCGGTGCACGAACGCGCGACGCCCGGACGCCCCCTAGGCTGACCTGCGTGACCAGCACGCCGACGCCCCCGCCCGCCACGCCCGGACAGGAGAGCGGCGACCGCATCGTCYGGATCGACTGCGAGATGACCGGCCTCGATCTCGGGGCCGACGCGCTGGTCGAGGTCGCCGCCGTCGTCACGGACTCGGAGCTGCGCGTGCTCGGCGAGGGCGTCGACGTGATCATCGCGCCGCCGCCCGAGGCGCTCGAGCAGATGAACGACTTCGTCCGCACCATGCACACCACCTCGGGCCTGCTCGACGGGCTCGCGGGCGGCACCACGATCGAGGACGCGCAGGCGAAGGTGCTCGAGTACGTGCGGACGTGGGTGCCGGACCCGGGCAAGGCGCCGCTGGCCGGCAACTCCGTGGGCACCGACAAGGCGTTCCTCGACCGCGACATGACCGAGCTCGTCGGGCACCTGCACTACCGCGTGATCGACGTGTCCTCCCTCAAGGAGCTCGCCCGCCGCTGGTACCCGCGCGTGTACTTCGCCTCGCCGCGCAAGAACGGGGGCCACCGGGCGCTCGCGGACATCCTCGAGAGCATCGACGAGCTGCGGTACTACCGCGCTGCCCTGCTCCCGGCCCAGCCCGGTCCGGACTCCGCGGCCGCCAAGAAGATCGCCGCCGAGATCGTGGCCACCTCGGTCAAGGGCGCCCTGCTGTCCGAGGGCTGAGTCCCCCGGGAACGACGACGGGCGCCGCCCCCCGACGCGATGGGGTGGCTAACGGGACTTGAACCCGCGACCCCCTGGACCACAACCAGGTGCTCTACCACCTGAGCTATAGCCACCACGATCCCCCGACGCGTACGCCGGGGCGTCGAGAAGTGTACCCGAGGCTGGGAGCACTTCTGGAACCGGCGGACAGTGGTCTCGGCCACTGCCCGCCGACGTCAGAGCCGCGCGGCGATCGCCTCGGCGAACCGCCCGGCGGAACCCTCCGAGAGCGCGAAGAACAGGGACGGCTCGGTGAGCTCGACCTCGAGCACGACGGGGTTGCCCTCGTCGTCCGGGATGAGGTCCACGCGGGCGTAGAGCAGCGGACCGTCCGCACCCGGGGCGATCTCCGGCAGCGCGGCCACGACGCGCTCCGCGAGCTCGCGCTCGGCGTCGCTGGCATCGCGCGCGGTCAGGGTCTCGTCGCGGTACAGCACCTGCTCCTCGCGGAACGGGCCCGCGAGCAGCGCTCCCTTGCGGACCGAGTGGCTGAACTGGCCCTCGATGAAGACCAGCGCCGTCTCACCGACCGTGTCGACCTTGCGCAGGTAGCGCTGGATCATCACGCGACGGCCCACGCTCAGCAGGTTCTTGGCGTGCGTGATGGCGAGCGACCGCTGCTGCGTGACACCCGCGTCGTAGCGGCCGGTGTCCCGCGAGCCGGCGCTGACCGTCGGCTTGATGACGAAGTCGCCGAACGCCGGGAACCGCGTGTGGATGGCGCGGGAGTCGAGGTTGCGCTCGGGGTCCAGCCAGATCGTGGGGACGATCGGCAGCCCGGCCTTCTCCAGGTCGCGCAGGTACGTCTTGTCGATGTTCCACCCGACGACCGATGCGGGGTTGAGCAGCGTGCTGGTGCGCTCCACCTTGCGGGTCCAGTCGGCGAACTGCGCGGGGCGGTCGGTGTAGTCCCACGTCGAGCGGATGACGACGTGGGGGTAGGTGCCCCAGTCGACGGTCGGGTCGTCCCAGACCACGACGTCCGTGGCGACACCACGTTCGAGCAGCGCGTCGCGCAGGGCGTGGTCGTCGGCGTCGAGCTCCGGGAGCTCGGCGCAGGTCGCGAGGGCGAGGCGTGCGGTGGGGGTGGTCACCTGCGCAGCGTACCGACGGCCGCGTCGGCGTCCGCTGTGGCGTCCGTCTCCTCGGCCCGCTCCGTGAGCCGGTCCAGGGCGCGCACGACGGTGGCCGCGGTGGCGCTGCCCACGACCCGACCCTGCTCGTCCCGCACGGCCAGGGGCCCGTCGGCGCCGACGAGCGCGTCGAGCACGTCGCCCAGCTCCGCACCGACGGCCAGCGCGGGGCCCGTCCCACCGGCCGGCACGGAAGGATCGAGGTCAGCGCGCTCCAGGCGGCCCAGCGCCAGCAGACGAGCGGTGCGCCCCCGTCCGACGAGGTCTGCGACGGCCGGGGTGGCGGGGCGGGCGACGATGTCGAGCGGCGACGCCAGCTGCTCGATGTGCGCGCCCGTGCTCAGCACCGCCACGCGGTCGGCCATCCGGACGGCCTCGTCGATGTCGTGGGTGACCAGCATCACGGTGATGCCCAGGGTGCGCTGGATCCGGGCGAACTCGTTCTGCAGCCGGCGGCGGCCCACCGGGTCCACCGCGCCGAACGGCTCGTCCATGAGGAGCACCGGCGGATCGGTGGCCAGGGCGCGGGCCACCCCGACGCGCTGCCGCTCGCCGCCGGAGAGCTCGTGCGGGAAGCGCCGGGCGTATCGGTCCGGAGCCAGACCCACGAGGTCGAGCAGCTCGTCCACCCGCGCCGCCGTCCGCTTGCGGTCCCAGCCGACGAGGCCCGGCACCGTGGCCACGTTCTGCGCGACCGTGCGGTGCGGGAAGAGCCCGACGTTCTGGATCACGTAGCCCATCCGCCGACGCAGGCCGACGGGGTCGACCGTGGTGACGTCCTCGCCCTCGAGCATGATGCGCCCGGACGTCGGCTCCACCAGCCGGTTGGCCATCCGCAGCGTGGTCGACTTGCCGCAGCCCGACGGGCCGACCAGGACGAGCACCTCGTGCGCCCGGACGGCCAGTGACAGGTCGTCGACCGCCGCGCCGGACTCCCCCCGCCCGCGGTCGGACGCGTACGACTTGCTCACGTGCTCGAAGGCGATCGCCGGGTCGTCTGCCACCCCCAGGACGCTAGTCGCCCGGTCCGACACCCGCAGGTCAGACTGCGCATGTCAGAGGCCCCGGGTACGTTCGCCGCATGCGTCTGGCCGAGGCTCCACCCAACCCGTGGTTCTCGTGGGAGTACGTCGAGCGCAACGGAGCGGACATCGCGCGCTTCCTCGAGCAGCACGCCACGCTCACGCTCCAGGCCGTCGGCATCGCGTTCGTGCTCGCGCTCCCCCTGGGCGCTCTCGCGCACCTGCGGCCCCGGCTGGCGGGCCCGGTGCTCGGCGTCGCGGGCGTCCTCTACACGGTGCCGTCGCTCGCGCTGTTCGCCATCCTGGCGCCGTACACGGGCATCGGGCGCACCACCGTGCTCATCGGGCTGGTCTCCTACGCCCTGCTCGTGCTCACCCGGAACGTGCTGGTGGGGCTGCAGGGGGTGGACCCTGCGGTGCGCGATGCGGCGCGGGGCATGGGATACGGCCGGTCGCGACTGCTGTTCGCGGTCGAGCTGCCCCAGGCGATCCCGAGCATCGTCGCCGGGCTGCGGCTCGCCACGGTCACCACCGTCGCGCTCGTCACCGTGGGCGTCGTCGTGGGCTACGGCGGGCTGGGCCAGCTGATGTTCCGCGGCTTCCGCAGCAACTACCACGCGGAGATCATGACGGCCACGGTGCTCTGCCTCCTGCTCGCGCTGGTGTGCGACCTGGTGATCGCGGGCGTCGGGCGCCGGATCACCCCGTGGGCGCGCGTCGAGCGGCCGGTGTGACGTGGACACCCTGACCGAAGCCTTCCTCTGGCTGAACGACCCCCTCAACTGGGTCGGCCGCAACGGCGTGCTCGCGCTCACCCGCGACCACATCGTCGTGTCCGTGCTCGCGGTGCTCCTCGCCGCCGTGGTCGCCCTGCCGGTGGGCCTCTGGCTCGGGCACCGCGGCCGAGGCGCGACCGTCGGTGTGGTCGTCGCCAACACCACGCGCGCGCTGCCGACGCTCGCCCTGCTCACCCTGCTGGCGGCGAGCGGGCTGTTCGGCAACACGGCGACGGTGCTCGCGTGCGCCGTGTTCGCGGTCCCGCCCCTGCTCACCAACACGGTGACGGGGCTCGGGGAGGTCGACGCGGACGTCCGGGACGCCGCCCGAGGCGTCGGCATGTCCGGTCGGCGCAGCCTGTGGGCGGTCGAGCTCCCGCTCGCCGTCCCGCTCATCGCCGCCGGTGTGCGCACCGCGGCCGTCCAGGTGCTCGCGACCGTCCCGCTCGCGGCACTGGTCGGCGGACGCAGCCTCGGCACCATCGTGGTCACGGGCTTCGGCACGCAGGACTACGGGCAGGTGCTCGCGGGCGGCATCCTCGTCGCCGGGCTGTGCCTGCTCGCCGAGGGACTCCTCGCGATCGCGCAGTACCTGCTCACTCCCCCGGGTCTGCGAGCGCTGGCCCGGGACACGTCCGACACGCCGTCCCGGCGAACCCGCCGGGCGCGTGTCACATCCCCAGGGCTTGCCGAGCCCGCGACCAGCGGATCGAATAGGTCGGGCAAAACGTCCTGACCTCGTCGACGGCACGTCTGTCCGTTACCGGGACCCTTCCCGCCCCCTGCTGACTCCCCGAGGAGAGCACGATGCGAGCGAGACGCTCCACCACCCTGACCCTGATCGCCGTCGCCACCCTGGCGCTCGGCGCCTGTGGCAGCCCTGGCTCGGGCGGAGGCGAGGCCGACCCGACGTCCTCCGGCTCGTCCGGGCTCGCCACGTGCGACCCGATCGCCGGCGAGAAGCTCGTCGTCCTGGAGGACGACAAGGGGCTCCAGAACGCCGACAACATCATCCCGGCCGTCAACAAGGCCGCCGCAGCCGCGAACGCGTCGGTGATCGAGCTGCTCGACACCGTGTCGGCCGCCCTCGACACGGACAAGCTCATCGAGCTCAACAAGGCCGTCGACATCGACCGCCGCACGTCGAGCGAGGTGGCGGAGGAGTTCGTGGACACCGAGGGTCTCGCCGCGACGGAGCCCTCCGGTGCGGGTGCGTCGCTGGTGATCGGTGCGGCGAACTTCTCCGAGAGCGCGACTCTCGCGGAGATCTACGCGGCGGTCCTGCGCACGGCGGGCTACACGGTCGAGGTGCGCACCATCGGCAACCGCGAGACGTACCTGCCGGCGCTGACCGACGGCACGCTCACGGCCRTCCCGGAGTACGCGGCGACGCTCGCGGACTTCCTCAACGCGCAGCAGAACGGTGCCGACGCCGAGTCCGTGGCCTCCGCCGACGTCGACGAGACCGTGACCGCGCTGACCCCGCTCGCGGATGCCGCCGGCCTGACCGTGGGCGCCCCGTCCGCGGCACAGGACCAGAACGCGTTCGCGGTGACCAGCGAGTTCGCCACCGAGCACGACCTGACCACGCTGTCCGACCTCGCCGAGAACTGCGGCGGGCTGGTGCTGGCCGGGCCGGCCGAGTGCCCGGAGCGCCCGTTCTGCCAGCTGGGCCTCGAGGACACGTACGGGATCGAGTTCGCGGACTTCAAGTCCTACGACTTCGGCCTGATCGGCCAGGCCGTGCGTCAGGGTGAGGCCGCCATCGGTCTCGTCCTCTCGAGCGACGGGTCTCTCGC
>NZ_JBFUHU010000292.1:0-4766 GCF_056402235.1 Cellulomonas sp. P4_B5_2 | reverse complement strand
ATCCTCTGGCGGCGCGGCGGCCCGCACGGTGCGGCCTGGCGGACCACGTTCGTCGCCACCGTCCCCGTGGCCGTCGTCACGTCCCTCGTCGCGGTCGCGGCCTCGATGTTCTTCGCCGTCGTCTCCGACGAGGTGGCGCCCGAGCCCGTCGTCTCCGTCCACGCCACCCCCTGACCCCGGGCACGCCGACGGCCGGCCACCCGTGCGGGTTACCGGCCGTCGAGGTGTGTCAGGCCGTGAACCGCGGGAAGGCGGAGCGACCGGCGTAGCGTGCGGCGTCGTCCAGCTCCTCCTCGATGCGGAGCAGCTGGTTGTACTTGTTGATGCGCTCGCCACGGGCCGGGGCACCGGTCTTGATCTGGCCGGCGTTCGTGGCCACCGACAGGTCCGCGATCGTGGTGTCCTCGGTCTCGCCGGAGCGGTGCGAGGTCATCGTGGTGAAGCCGCTGCGCTGGGCCAGCTCGACGGCGTCGAACGTCTCCGTCAGCGTGCCGATCTGGTTGAGCTTGACCAGCAGCGAGTTGGCGGCCTTGAGCTCGATGCCCTTGCGCAGGCGCTCGGGGTTGGTGACGAACAGGTCGTCGCCGACGATCTGGACCTTGTCGCCGATGGTGGCGACCAGGTGGGACCAGCCCTCCCACTCGTCCTCGGACAGCGGGTCCTCGATGGAGACCAGCGGGTAGTCCTTCACCAGCTGCTCGTAGTAGGCGGACATCTCCTCGTTCGACAGGGCCTTGCCCTCGAACTGGTAGGCGCCGTCCTTGAAGAACTCCGTCGCGGCGACGTCGAGCGCGAGGCCCAGGTCGACGCCCGGCGTGAAGCCGGCCTTCTCGATGGCGATGAGGATGAGGTCGAGCGCCTCGCGGTTGCTGCCCAGGCTCGGGGCGAAGCCGCCCTCGTCGCCGAGGCCCGTGGACAGGCCCTTGCTCTTCAGCACGGACTTCAGGGAGTGGTAGACCTCGACGCCGGTGCGCAGCGCCTCGCGGTACGTCGTCGCACCGATGGGGGCGACCATGAACTCCTGGATGTCGACGTTGGAGTCGGCGTGCGACCCACCGTTGAGGATGTTCATCATCGGGACCGGCAGCACGTGGGCGTTCGGGCCACCGAGGTAGCGGAAGAGCGGCAGGTCGGCCGAGTCGGCGGCGGCCTTGGCGACCGCGAGCGAGACACCGAGGATCGCGTTGGCGCCGAGCTTGCCCTTGTTGGGCGTGCCGTCGAGGTCGATCAGCGCACCGTCGACCAGGCGCTGCTCCGTGGCCTCGAAGCCGATGAGCTCGGGGGCGATCTCGTCGATGACGGCCGCGACGGCCTCCTCGACGCCCTTGCCCAGGTACCGGGCGGAGTCGCCGTCACGGCGCTCGACGGCCTCGAACGCGCCGGTCGAGGCACCGGAGGGGACCGCGGCGCGGGCGATGGTGCCGTCGTCGAGTGCGACCTCGACCTCGACAGTGGGGTTGCCGCGCGAGTCCAAGATCTCGCGGGCGCCGACGGCCTCGATGCTGGCCATGGGTGCTCCTTCTGAAGCGGGTGGGTTTACGACCTCACCCTAGTGGCGTGGCCGAACGGCCGCCCTAGGCCCTTCGACTGGTGGACGTTCTCCGTCAGAGGGCGAGCATGATGTGCTCGACCTGGTCCTTGGCGTCCCCGAACAGCATCGAGGTGTTGTCGCGGAAGAACAGCGGGTTCTGCACGCCCGCGTAACCCGTGGCCATCGACCGCTTGAACACGATGACGCGCGCGGCCTTCCACACCTCGAGCACCGGCATGCCGGCGATCGGCGACGACGGGTCGTCCAGCGCGGCCGGATTCACCGTGTCGTTGGCGCCGATCACCAGGACGACGTCGGTCTCCGCCAGGTCGCCGTTGATCTCGTCCATCTCGAGCACGATGTCGTACGGCACCCTCGCCTCGGCGAGCAGCACGTTCATGTGCCCGGGCAGCCGGCCCGCCACCGGGTGCACGCCGAACCGCACCTCGATGCCCCGCGCCCGCAGCTTGGCCACGAGCTCGGCCACCGGGTACTGCGCCTTGGCCACGGCCATGCCGTACCCGGGCGTGATGATGACCGTGCGGGCCTCCGTGAGCAGCTCCGCCGCCTCCGGGGCCTTGATCTCGTGGTACTCCCCCAGGTCGACGTCGGACGCCACCACGGTGCCGCCCTCGGCCCCGTACCCGCCGAGGATCACGGAGATGAAGGACCGGTTCATGGCCGTGCACATGAGGTAGGACAGGATCGCACCGGAGGAGCCGACGAGGGCGCCCGTGACGATGAGCAGGTCGTTGCTGAGCATGAAGCCCGCCGCAGCGGCCGCCCAGCCGGAGTACGAGTTGAGCATCGAGACGACCACCGGCATGTCCCCGCCGCCGATCGAGGCGACCAGGTGCCACCCGAGCAGCAGCGCGACGGCCGTCATCAGCAGCAGCGGCAGCACGGCACCGGTGCCCAGGAACCAGGCCATCAGCCCCCCGGAGACCACGACCATGCCGAGGTTCAGCCAGTTGCGGCCCGGGAGCATAAGCGGCGCCGAGCTGATCCGCGTCGAGAGCTTGAGGAACGCGACGATCGACCCGGTGAACGTCACGGCGCCGATGAGCACGCCGAGGAACACCTCGACCAGGTGCGCGGGGTCGGCCGGCTCGGTGAGGAACGAGTTGTACCCGACGAGGACGGCCGCGAGACCGACGAACGAGTGCAGGATCGCGATGAGCTCGGGCATCTGCGTCATCTCGACGCGACGCGCCTGCCACGTGCCCACGGTGGAGCCGACGAGGAACACCACGAGGATGAGCACCGCGGTCACCTCGACCGGACGCTCGGAGCGTTCCAGGGCGAGCGCGACGGTCGCGGCGAGCGCGAGCCCCATGCCCACCATGCCGGCGAGGTTGCCGCGGCGCGCGGTCTCCTGCTTGGACAGCCCCGCGAGGCTGAGGATGAACAGGATGGCGGCGCCGAGGTAGACGGCCTGGGCCAGGGAGGTCAGCACGAGCTCAGGCGTCCTTCCGGAACATACGGATCATGCGGTTGGCGACGAGGAACCCGCCGAACACGTTGATGCTGGCGACGGCCGCGGCGACGACCGCGAGCACGGTCACCAACCAGCTGTCGTCGCCGATCTGCAGCAGCGCGCCGACCAGGATGATCCCGGAGATGGCGTTGGTCTGGGCCATCAGGGGCGTGTGCAGCGAGTGGCTGACGTTGGAGATGACGTAGTAGCCGACGATCACCGCGAGGACGAACACGGTGAAGTGGCCGAGGAACGCGGCCGGCGCGAACGAGATCCCCAGCAGCACGACCACGGCCAGGAGCGCGAGGATCACCGACCGGCGCTGCCGACGACGGTTCTTGTCCCCGAGCGCGGCGGCCTCGGCCTGCGCCCGCTCCTCGGGGGTCGGACCGGCCACGGCGGCCGGCGCCGCGGACACCTGCACGGGGGGTGGCGGCCAGAGCAGGTCGCCGTCGTGCGTCACGGCCATTCCGCGCTGCACCGGGTCGTCCAGGTCCAGGACCAGCTGCCCGTCCTTGCCGGGGGTGAGCAGCTGCATCAGGTGCACGATGTTGGTGCCGAACAGCTGGGACGTGTGCTGGGGCATCCGGCTGGTCAGGTCGGTGTACCCGATGACCGTCACGTCGTTGTCGCTCACGACGACCTGCCCGGGGACGGTGAGCTCGCAGTTGCCGCCACCCGACGCGGCCAGGTCGATGATCACGCTGCCCGGCCGCATGCCCGCGACCATGGCCGCGGTGATCGTCGTCGGCGCCTGACCCCGGACCAGCGCGGTCGTGATGACGATGTCCGCGTCCGCCGTCTCGGCGGCGTACATCTGCGCGGTCAGCCGCTCCTGCTCCTCGGTCAGCGCGCTCGCGTACCCGTCCGAGCTGACCGCCTGCTGCGCGGCCTCGGCCTGCACGAACGTCGCGCCCATCGACTCGATCTGCTCACCGACCTCGGGCCGCACGTCGAACGCGCGGACGCGGGCTCCCATGCTGCCCGCGGCCCCGATCGCGGCCAGTCCGGCCACTCCCGCACCGATGACGAACACGCGCGCCGGCGGCGTCTTGCCCGCCGCGGTGACCTGCCCGGTGAACATGCCGCCGTAGACCTCGGCGGCCTCGACGACCGCGCGGTAGCCCGCGACGTTCGACATGGTGCTGAGCACGTCGAGCGCCTGTGCCCGCGAGATGCGCGGCACGGCGTCCAGCGCCAGCGCGGTGACGCCCCGCGCGTGCAGGCTCTCCACCAGGGCGGGCGCCGCCGCGGGCGCGAGCATGGCGACGAGCGTGGCGCCCGGGCTCAGCGCGGCGACCTCGGCCTCCGTGGGCGGGTGGACCTTGGCCACCACGTCGCTGGACCAGACGTCGGCCGCGTCGCCGACGGTCGCGCCCGCGGCCTCGTAGGCCTCGGCACGGAACGTCGCCGCGTCACCGGCTCCACGCTGGACGACGACCTCGTAGCCGAGATCGACCAGCTGGCCGACCGTCTTCGGGGTCGCGGCGACGAGCCGTTCGCCGGCTCGGCTCTCGGTCGGGATACCGATGCGCATCGCTGCGGTCCTCCGTCGGATCGTCTGTGGTGGCCTGTCGCGGGGGGACGACCGGCCGCGCCCATCATGGCGGGCACCGGAAGGTTATGGGGTCGGACCGACTCTCGGCAAGCGCTTTCCTTCCCTCTGTCGGATGATCGCCCGAACCTTCATAGCAACTGCGGGCGGCCGCGTCCCTGGTCCAAAGTCCTGGGGCACCGGCTGCACAGCCGACGAGGAAG
>NZ_JBFUHU010000291.1:0-4819 GCF_056402235.1 Cellulomonas sp. P4_B5_2 | reverse complement strand
GGGCGGGACTTCGGGTTCGTGTTCCAGCAGTTCAACCTGCTGCCCGGTCGCACGGCGCTCGAGAACGTGTCCGCTCCGCTGCTCTACGCCCGGGGCCGGCAGTTCTGGTCGCGCACGCGCCTGGCCGCGGAGATGCTCGAGCGCGTCGGCCTGGGCGACCGGGTGGACACCATGCCCGACAAGCTGTCCGGCGGCGAGCAGCAGCGGGTCGCGATCGCCCGGGCGCTCGTGCGCGGGCCGCGGGTCATCCTGGCCGACGAGCCGACCGGCGCCCTCGACGTGGAGACCGGCGCCGAGGTCATGGACCTGCTCGACGAGATCGCGTCGCAGACCGGCGCCGCGCTGGTGACCATCACGCACGACCTCGCGGTGGCGGCACGGGCGGAGCGCCAGTACCGGCTGACCGAGGGCGTGCTGGTGCCGATCAGCCTCGACACGACCGCCGACTGGGTGGGCGACGTGCCCACGCTCGTGGCGGACCGGTCCGCCCGCACCGAGCGTCGGCTGCCCGAGCCCACCGGCGAGGCAGAGGTGCTCGCATGACCGGCGCGGTCGGCGCGATCGTCGAGGCCTGGGGAGAGCTGCGGATCCACAAGCTCCGGGTCCTGCTCGCCCTCATCGGCGTGGCCTGCGCGGTCACCGCCATCACCGGCGTCACCGCGCTGGTCTCCATGCTCAACCAGTCGTTCAAGGAGCAGACCGAGCGCCAGTCCGGCCGCGTGGTCACGCTCAACGTCAACGCCTGGTCCTCCGGGGAGGACGCCACCCCGCCGACGGGCTGGGACGCCGAGTTCGAGCAGGTGCTCGAGCGCTACGACATCACCTACGCCAGCCGCAACGAGTGGACGCAGGCCGTGGTCCGGTACCCCGACGGGACGCGGGCGACGCAGGTCCAGGCCRTCGACGCCGACCTCGGCACGATCAACCGGATCGTGCCGGTGCAGGGCCGCTGGTTCACGGACGCCGACGAGGAGGCGATGGCGCCCACGCTCGTGGTCAACGAGGCGTTCCTCGAGGCCCAGGGGCTGTCGGACCTCTCGTCGCACCCCACGGTGCAGCTGGGCGACCGGGCGCCGGTCACGGCTGCCGTGGTCGGCGTGCTGCACGACGACTGGTCCGATGCCGAACCCGTCGCCTACGTCCTGTACGACCAGTACCACCGGTGGATCGGCCCGGACGGCTCCGGCATGCAGTCCGGCGGCTCCGGACCGGTGGTGCCCAACCCGATGATGCCCCCGCAGGTGCCGTCCATGTTCCTGTGGGTGCCCACCGAGCAGTCGACGGCGCTCGCCGACCAGATCAAGCGAGACATGCAGGCAGTCGCACCGGGCTGGCAGGTGGACGTCCAGGACAACAACTACGACACCGGCGGGCTCGACCGGGCGACGAAGTGGGTCGGCATCGGCATCGGCGCCTTCGCGCTGCTGCTCGGCGGGCTCGGGCTGGTGAACATCGCGCTGGTGACCGTGCGCTACCGCATCCGGGAGATCGGGATCCGGCGCTCGTTCGGCGCCACCTCCGGGCGCGTGTTCTTCGGGGTCATGCTCGAGTCGGTCGTCGCGACGGTCGTGGCCGGGCTCGTCGGCGTCGTCCTCGCGGTCGCGATCATCAAGAACATCCCCGTCGAGCGGATCTTCGGCAGCGGCATCCAGGACATGCCACCGCTCCCGGTCAGCGCCGCGCTGGTGGGCATGGCCGCGGCCGTCGCGGTCGGCGCCCTCGCCGGACTGATCCCCGCGATCGTCGCCGTCCGGGTCAAGGTGATCGACGCCATCCGATACTGACGTCTGACAGGGCGAAAAGGTTGTGCGACCTGCGGTGGATGTGCGACGGCACACCGGCTCCCTACGGTCGAGGGCGTGACCACGACGCCGGGCGTCCGCGGAGGGGCGGACGCCCGGCGCTCGTCACGACGGCGCCCAGGAGATCACCCTCAAGGTGGATCTTTGACCCACTTTGCGCCGCTATGGTCATCGTCGACACGAGTGAGACCACCTGTGACTCCACCGCCGAAGGGGCCGACACGATGAGATCCACGCGCACCACCTCCGCGCTCGCCGCCGCGGCGGTCGCGGTGACGCTGCTCGCAGGCTGCGGCAGCGGCGGGAGCGATCCCACGGACGACGGCACCCTGACCTACGAGGACAGCCCGCTCGCCGTGTACTGGGAGCAGCTGGGTGGTTCGCAGGACCCCTCCGACGCCGAGGCCCAGCAGGCCCGGTCGGAGGAGATCGTCGCCGCCTGCATGCAGGACGAGGGCTTCGAGTACACGCCGCAGGACGCCTCGGGCATGACCCAGAGCATCGAGGACGAGGGCGACATGCCCGCCTGGGACTCCCTCGAGTTCGCCGAGCAGTACGGCTACGGCGCCACGACGTACGCCGAGATGCCGATGAACAAGGGCGGCGGCGAGGAGTGGGTGGACCCGAACGCCGACTACCTGGCGACCATGAGCGAGGGTGAGCAGACCGCGTTCTACGAGGCGCTGTACGGCAAGCAGACGATGTCCGAGGAGCCCACCGACGACGAGACCGCGGTGGAGCAGGAGTACGACTGGACGACGGCCGGCTGCCAGGGCAAGGCCCAGCACGAGGTCTACGAGGAGGGCCAGGTCTACGACGACCCGGAGTTCAAGGACCTGATGGACGGCATGTCCGAGCTGTACACGGACGTGGAGAAGGACGAGCGGACCATCGCCGCCTACCGCGAGTGGGCGGAGTGCATGGCGGAGGAAGGCTACGACTTCGCCAACCYGCAGGAGGCGCAGAACAGCGTCTACGAGGCGGTCAACGAGATCCCGTACGACGAGGAGGACGGCTCGCAGGACCCGGCGGCGCTGGCCGAGCTCCGCGACGAGGAGATCGCGACCGCGACGGCCGACCGCACGTGCCAGACGAGCACGGGCTCGGCGCGAGCGGCGCTCGAGGCGCAGTTCGCGGTGGAGCAGGACTTCATCGACGCCCACAAGGACGAGCTCGACGCGATGGTCGAGAAGGCGGCGCAGGCGGACAAGACGTGAGCACCCACGTCACCGGAGGGCGCCGCACGATCGTCGTGATGGCGGTCGTCGCCGTCGTCTGCCTCGCCGCAGGACTGTTCCTGAGCCAGCTGATCGTGTCGCCGGGCAAGGCAGCCGCCGACGCCGCTCCCCCGACCGCGGGCCCCATCACGGTGCCGGTCGAGAACCGCGTGATCTCGAACGAGCTCGTGATCCGCGGCGACGTCGGGTACGACGACCCGGTCGCCCTGCGCGTCGAGACCGGCGACCTCGGCGGTCCCGCCGTCGTCACCGGGCAGGTGCCGCAGGTGGGTGCGCAGATCGGGGCGGCCTCGGTCGCGCTCGAGATCGTCGGCCGGCCCGTCATCGTCCTGCCGGGAGACCTCCCCACGTACCGGTCGCTCCGAGCCGGGGTCTCCGGCCCGGACGTCCGCCAGCTGAAGGCCGCGCTCGCCTCGCTCGGCATCGACGCGGGCGACCCGGCCACCGACACGTACGACTCCGCCACCGCGGCGGGCGTCCGCGCGCTGTACCAGAAGGTCGGGTACGAGCCCCCTGCCGCGGGCGAGGACCTGCAGGACACGGCGACCGCGACGCGCGAGGGTGTCCGGTCCGCGCAGGACGGGCTCGCAGCCGCCCAGCGCGAGCTGGCCGCTGCTGCCGCCGGGCCGGCGTCGTCGGTGATCATCGGCCTGGACACCGCCGTCGCGGTCGCGCGCCAGACGCTCGCGGACGAGCAGACCCGCTGCGCGGCACCCACCGAGGACGCGCCGTGCAGCCAGGCCGCGCTGGTGCAGGCGCAGGGCGCGCTCGCCCAGGCCGAGGCCGAGCGCGCCGAGGCCGGCACGGCGAAGGACGTCGCGTCCGAGCGTGCCGCGGTGACGTCGGCGCAGGCGCAGCTGACGGCCGCCCGGGAGCTCCAGACGGAGGCACAGGCGGCGACGCTCACGCCGCTGCCGGCCAGCGAGGTCGTGTTCGTGCCGACGCTCCCCCGTCGGGTGGACGTCGTCAGCGCGATCCGCGGCGGGACGGTCACGGGCGAGTTCATGAGCGTCTCCGGTGCCACCATCCAGATCACGGGGAGCGCGACGCGCGCCGACGCGGAGCTGCTGACGGTCGGCGCGACGGGGTCGATCACGCTCGACGACCAGGAGCTCCCGGTCACCGTCGCTGCGGTCAAGGACTCCGTCGAGACGCCGACCACCGAGCCCGGGACGCCGGAGGGCGAGGAGCCCGAGCAGCCCGCCGCGCCGAAGGGTGACCGGCGGGCGGTCGTCTTCACGCTGGGGAGCCTGACGCCCGAGCAGGTGTTCGCGCTGCAGAACACCAACGTGCGCGTGCGCGTGCCCGTGAGCTCGACGCAGGGCGAGGTGCTCGCGGTTCCGCTTGCCGCGCTGACGGCCGGGCCGGGTGGCGAGTCCCGGGTCGAGCTCGCCGGCACGGGCGGGAAGGCCAGCTCGCTGGTGACCGTCACCACCGGGCTGGCGGCCGACGGCTTCGTGGAGATCTCGAGCGCCGAGAGCCCGCTCGTGGCCGGCGACCTGGTGGTCGTGGGCGTCGCCGACACCGAGAAGAAGACGACGGACACGGAGGCGGACGAGTGACCGTCCTCGACCTGCTCGACGCACCCGAGCAGCTCGAGCCACAGGCGCCGGTGCTCGAGCTGCGGGGTGCCGCCCGCCAGTTTCCCGGCGACCCTCCGGTGCACGCGCTGCACCCGGCCGACCTCGCGGTGGCGTCCGGCGACTACCTGTCGGTCGTCGGGCCCTCCGGCTCGGGCAAGTCCACGCTCCTGAACCTGCTCGGCCTGCTGGACAAGCC